>CAYJFV010000080.1:0-7527 GCA_964369275.1 uncultured Desulfovibrionaceae bacterium | reverse complement strand
TGTAACCTGTTAGGGTTTTCGCCATATCTACCGTCGGTAGGACGGCGAGATGGTTCAACATAAGCTGCTTTCCATGGGTCGTTTCCAAGTACGCGTAAAAAAGTTGCGTGGTTGAAAGTACCTGCCCCACATTCTAAGTCAATAGGTTGTACAATTGCACAGCCTTGTTTAGCCCAGTAGGCTTGAAGTGTAAGTATAACATCTTGAAAGTACATAAAATTCTCGTGTTTTCTTATTTTGTTATGTCTTTATAAAAATAGCGTGCCTACACAGTTGCATAGGCACGCTAAATAATTATTAGTGAGCGTATTTGCTGTTGTAGTCAGCTTCGTTCATTAAAGATGATGGTTCAGCAGTAATGCGAACTTTTATTAACCAACCGTCACCATAAGGTGAAGAGTTAACTAATTCAGGGTTAGCTTCTAAAGCAGTATTTACTTCAATAACTTCACCCGCTACAGGGCTATAAATATCAGAAGCCGCTTTTACTGATTCAATTGATGAAAATTCTTTACCTTGAGCAACAATAGTACCTACGCTAGGTAGTTCAACGTAAGTAATATCACCTAGTTCAGATTGAGCAAAGTCACTAATACCAATAACAGCTGTGTCTGAGCTGATAACAACCCATTCATGGGTTTCTGCAAATTGTCTATTCATAATAATCTCCGAATGTTTTATGTATGTAGTTTTTGATGCAGTAGTACACAAAAACTTACTTTTAATAGTATATTTTTAATCTTCACACAAATTTATGTGGAATTAAAATTTAATTCTCGCTGTGCCATTTTTATAGAAGGGTAAGCTTACAACTTGTGCTTCAATATTTGTTCTTGCTGCTTTCATTAAAAAAGATGTAGTATCTTTATATTTTGCATCAATATAAGCAAAAGCAATACTTGCTTCAATTGTAGGTGCGTAAGAGCCAGAAACAACACGCCCAACAATAGTATCAGGCTCATCAACTAAGGCAACCAAATCACCGTTACGAGCAGCTCTTTTGCCTTCTGCTTGAAGTGGAAGTAAAACTTCTTTAGGTGCAGCTAATGCAGCAGCTTTTCCAACATAGTCCGCTTCAGAAGTAAGCATTCCGCCTAGTCCTGCTTCAGTTGGAGTATGTTCAGTATCAAGCTCATGTCCGTATAATGCAAGGCCAGATTCAAGTCTTAGCGTATCTCTAGCACCAAGTCCTGCTGGTTCAACATCTTCATGGTCTACAAGTGCTTTCCAAAGTTCAGGAATAAATACTTGCGGAGCATAAATTTCATAGCCTAATTCACCAGTATAACCAGTACGGCTAATGATAATATCTACACCTTTGTATGGAACTGATCTGAAAGAAAAATAACCTAAGTCAGAAAAATCTACTTTTAAAACTTCCTCAAGTGCTTTACGTGAAAGAGGACCTTGTAGATCAATTTTTCCCGACACTTCTGAAATATCTTCAATGCGAGCAGGAGCTATTCTTTCTTTTATTACGTTGAAATCGTTTTCGGCACATGCTGCGTTTACTACTAGGAAGTAGTGTTCTTCGCCTAATCTATAAACTATAAGGTCGTCATGAACAGTGCCGCTTTCAGTAAGCAAGAAACCGTAGCGGCATTTACCAACTTTTAGAGTTTCTAAATTATGGGTAAGTGCTTTTGAAAGCCCTTTTGTTACTTCTTCACCATCAATAATAAATTGCCCCATGTGGCAAATATCGAAAAGTGAAGCTTTTGTTCTTGTGTGGGTATGTTCAGCCAAAATACCTTTGTATTGAATTGGCATATCATAGCCAGCAAATTCGCCCATTTTAGCATTTTTTGCAACATGCCAATCATGTAGAACTGTATGTTTTAATGACATAAAAACCTGCTTTATTGTCTTTATATTTATTGTTCAAAAACCCAATTAGGAAGTTTTGCAACTTCCTAAAAGGGTAATTTAAAATTGCTTTATAAAAAATTATTCTTTACCAAACCATTTTTCACGAATTTTAGCTTCTGTGCCATTTGCTTGAATAGCTTTTAAGCCTTGGTTGAATTTATCAACTAATTCTTGATTAGATTTTAGGAATACAAAACCAAATTGTTCGCTACCTTCTGCTAAGAAAGCAACTTTCATGTGCTCATCAAAACCTTCTTTGCGGTTTGCATAGTATAAACCAACAGGGTCATCGCACATAGCAGCGTCTAGTCTACCATTTTTTAAGTCTTCAAAAACTAAACCGATGTCATCGTAAGTTTTGATATTCATTTTTACGCCAGATTCTTGAAGTGGAATAAGTGCAGTTGTACCAATTTGAATACCAACATTTTTACCTTTTAAATCGTCCATGCTATCAATTTTAGAATCTTCTGGAACGATTAAAGATTGGCTTACTGTGTAGTAAGGGTCAGAAAAAGCATATTTTTTCTTACGAGCGTCAGTAATAGTTACAGCAGAAGCAAGTAAATCGCTTTGTTTTGATTCTAGGTTAGCAAAAATGCCATCCCAAGCAACAGATTTAAATTCTACTTCCATTCCCATTTCAGCAGCAACAGCAGCTACTATATCCATATCATAACCAACAATATTTTTATCAAGGTCAACCATTTCCATTGGTGGCCATGTTGGGTTAGTTGCAGCAACAATTTTTTCAGCCGCGAAAGCAGGGGCAGAACAAAATGTGCATAAACAAAGTGCAGCAATAAGCTTTTTCATTAGACATCTCCTAATAACAAATTCATACAGTAAAGCACTAAAGCTCACTGCGTTTGAAACTATAGCACAACTTATAGACATTACACAAGAGCCTATATAATAAAAAAATAAGTTTTTTACTATATGCAATTGCTTGATTTTAATAAATAAATTAAGAAATATTATTTTTATTTCTAGTAAAAATTTATTTATATGCTTTCCTATATATTAAAGTAGTTATTAAAATGTAAAAAAAGAAATAATGCCACTTGAAAAAAAATAGATAAAAGTATAATCTTTTTTGGCATTAGCAAAAATTATAGCTAGGTTGTGTTTCTAGATTTTTGACAGGAAGGAATGTAAAGATGATTAAAAAACTTATAGCTTTGGCTTTAGTGTTATGTACAATTAGTGCATACGGCTCGCACATTATTGAAACAGATAATTGCAATATTGTTAAAAAAGATATTCGTACTGAAACGCCACTTGGCAAACAGCTTTCATTTTATCTTTTCATTCCACCAAATGCCACGAAAGATACACCTGCACCAGCAATTGTTACAAGTCATGGTTGGTATAACAACCGCGAAATGCAAGACATAAACTATGTAGAACTTGCACGCCGTGGCTATGTGGTTGCTGCTATTGATATGTATGGGCATGGTAATTCCGACCCCCTTCCTTTAAATAGTGCAGCTGTTCAAGGCACAGGTATGTATGACGCTGTTGAAATTTTAGCAACTCTTCCTTATGTTGACAAAAATCAAATTGGCGTAACAGGGCATTCTAACGGTGCAAGAGCTGCTAACTATTCAGTAAATATCGATAACACAAAAGATAAGCCTTTAATAAAATCAGTTCTTCTTGTAGGTAATGATGCAATATATAAAGTTGCTGGTACAGAATACGCTAATATCTATGGCACAAGAGACGTTGGTATTGTAGCAGGACAATACGATGAATTTTTCTTCCGTTCATATTTTCCTGATGGAACTATAACAGCACCTCGCGACTATATTCATCAAGATAATGCACAATCTTTCTTACATTTTGGGAAAGACCCAAGTGCTAGCGAATTAGAAAAAAGAGATAGCTACACAATATATAAAGAAAATGTTATAATTAAAACCTTAGAAGAACTTGAAAACCCTATTCCTGTTGCTCCATTACCAGCTGATGAAGAAACTGCACCAGCTGAAATTGTTAGGGTAGATGAAGAGGGTAATGTTCAAGAAAATGAAGCTAGTCAAGAAGTTCAGCCAGAAGCTATGGCTGAAACAATGCCTGTTGAACCTGCACAACCTGCTTTTGTTGAAAAAACAGAAGAAGTTGAAGCTATACGTGTAATTTACAATCCTAATCAAATTCACCCTTGGAATCACTTTTCTAAAATTGCTGTAGAGTCAACAATTGATTTCTTCCAAGCAAGCATGCCTGCACCAAATCCACTTCCTGCAAACGATCAAGTTTGGCCTATCAAAGCAGGTTTTAACGCTTTAGGACTTGTTGGTTTTGCTTTATTTGTGGTGGCGTTTACAAAATATATGCTACGCACAGAATTTTTCTCTTCACTTTTAGCTAGTGAGCCTGTAAAAGCCTTGCCAAGACCAAACGCTAAAGGGGCTATTTGGATTTTAGTTTCTTTAATTCTTTGCGTAATTTTCTCTGCATTATCTTATATGTATTTATTTGTTCCACTTGCGGGAATGTCGGCTAAAATTGCACAAAGTGGTGATGGCGGAGTGTTTGGCTTTATTGCACACCAAGCAGGCCCATTGTTTATTGGAATATGGTCGCTAGTGAATGCTTTATTTGTGCTATTAATGTTATTTATTGGTACAAAAATTAAAGGGCAAGCACCTGTAACCATGCAAGAACGCGGTGTTAAAATTGGGGCAATGGGGCTTATTAAAACAGTTTTACTTGCTTTAGTTGTTGTGTTCTTCTCTTACGCATTAGTATTTGTGGCAGACTTCTTCTTTAAATCTGATTTCCGCCTATGGGTACTACCAATAAAAATTTTCACCGCCGACAAATTCTATTATGCAGCATTATATTTACCTTTCTTCTTAATTTTCTATGTGGTAAACTCTGTCGCTATTAACTGCTTTAATTATGTAAAAGGCTTGCCAGGCTTTATTAACGTGATTATTCTAGCTATATTCAATGGTGCTTCCTCTGCTTTATTACTTTTCTTCCAATATTCAAAGTTCTTTGCAGATGGTAAAGCTCCGCTTGAAGTAATGTTTGGTTCAGTATTCTTTAACATTATTGGTATATGGCTATATACAGTGGTTATTTTCTTACCATTATTTGTATTCTTTAGCCGTTCAATCTTCAAAGATACGAAAAACCCTTATATTCCAGCAATTATTTATGCAATAATTGTAACTATCGTTTCAGTAACTAACACCCTTACGGAGATTCCGCTTTAATGCATATAATTAATATAGACTACCCTGATAAAAGTAGAAAAATCAGCATGGGGAATACTCTTCCCCTTGCTGTAATTGCAGGGCCTTGTGCTATGGAAAGTAGAGAGCATACAATTATGTGTGCTACAAAACTGCGTGACATTTTTGAGCAAGCAGATATTCCTTTTATCTTCAAAGCAAGTTTCGATAAGGCAAACCGCACCTCAATAACTGGCTATAGAGGGCTTGGCTTAGAGCAAGGTTTAGAAATTCTACAAGAAATTCGCGAAACAGTAGGCGTGCCAGTTCTTACTGATGTTCATACTGTAGAACAAGCAGAACCAGTTGCTAAAGTTGTTGATATGATGCAAACCCCTGCTTTATTATGCCGTCAAACAGATTTTATTCAAGCAGTTGCGGCAACAAATAAACCAGTAAACATCAAAAAAGGGCAGTTTTTAGCACCTAAAGATATGATTAAAGTAGCTCAAAAGGCTTTTGCAACAGGCAATAAAGATATTGCTTTGTGTGAACGTGGCTATAGTTTTGGCTACAATAATTTAATAGTAGACTATCGCGGTTTTGCAATTATGGCACAATCGGGGCAACCTGTTATTTTTGATGCAACGCATTCAGTTCAGCTTCCCTCTGCCGATGGTGATTCTTCTTCTGGTCAGCGTGAATTTGTTCCGCCTCTTGCTCGTGCGGCTGTTGCGGCAGGCGTGGCAGGGCTATTTATGGAAACTCACCCCGAACCAGACAAAGCCCCTTGCGATGGGCCAAATATGATTGCTTTTGAAAATTTACTACCTCTTTTACAACAATTAAAAGCTATTGATAAAGTGGTGAAAGGGTATTAAAATGTCTATTTTATCTAGTGCAAAGGCTGTTTTGCTAAACGAATCAAAAGCTATTGAAAAAATGGCTTTAAGCCTTGATAGCGATTTTGGTAAAGTTTTTGAAACTGTAATAAAACTCATTCTTGAATCTAAAGGGCGAGTTGTACTTACAGGTATGGGCAAAAGCGGGCATATAGCAAAAAAAATTGCTGCAACCCTTGCTTCTACTGGTACTCCTTCCTTTTTTATACACCCAGCCGAAGCAAGCCACGGCGATTTAGGTATGATTACGCATGAAGATATTGTTATAGCTTTATCAAAATCAGGTAAAACAGGCGAACTTGAAGCAATATTAAATTATTGTGCAAGGTATGGATTAAAAGTAATTGCAATTACTGAAAGTAATACATCTATGCTTTCAAAATTGTCTACTCATACATTATTATTGCCTGATGTAGCCGAAGCATGCCCACTTGGAGCCGCACCAACTACTTCAACAACGCTTATGCTTGCCCTTGGCGATGCAATAGCCCTTACCTTACTTGAAGAGCGTGGCTTCACCGCAGAAAAATTTAATGTGTACCACCCAGGCGGGCATTTAGGTAAAAAGCTTATGCTTGTGCGTGATATTATGCATACACAAGAATTTGTACCACTTGCACCAAAATCTATGAAAATGTCAGAAGCAATCTTGCTCATGACCCGCTATTCTTTTGGTTGCTTAGGAATTATAGAAAATAAAGAACTTGTTGGTATTATTACCGACGGTGACTTACGCAGAAACCTTGATACCCCAAACTTTTTAGAAAAAGAAGTGAAAGATGTTATGGGTAATAAACCCATTACAATTACGCCAGATACAGCCGTAGCAGCTGCCTTACAATTAATGAATGCAAAATCAATTACAGCCTTGTTTGTAGTTGAAAATGATATACCCGTAGGCATAGTTCATATTCACGATTGCCTAAAAAGTGGTATTCAGTAAAAAATAAAAGGTGCGTTATTTCAAATTGTAGTATTATAGTTAGTTTTCTTTTTTCTCTCCGAGGGCTAAAGGGACTAAGCCCCTTTAGAATCCCTAATGCAAAAATATCAAAAGTTGATTTCTACCGAACTGCGTTCAGTAGAAATCAACTTTTGATATTTTTGGATTGTACAATAGACTTTGTTTGATACATATATTTTCGTGATTAAGGTGATTAATGGAAGTTGGACTAGTGAATGGTAGTCAAGAGCATTATTCAATATGTGCAACACTTGCTATCGCAAGTGAAAAAAGCAGGTAAAAATATTACAAAACGTCCTCACTTGCGATAGCAAGTGCTGAAAAATTTACATTAGAGTAACTTACCATTGCCTAGTCCTACTTCCGCTAATCGCCTTAGCCACGGAAATATAGGTAGAAGATAATTTATGTAAGCTATGAAAAGGAAAACAAAAGTGCTTTGCACTTTTGTTGACGTGGGTTCTTAGGGACTGTCCGTCCCTAAGCCCTCGGAGAGAAAAAAGAAAATTGATATAATATTACAAAAGGAAGTCATAAATAAAAGAGTATAGTAACATTACTTTACTTGCAATTTTTAGAAATCTCTTCTATAATTTGCGAGGAA
>CAYJFV010000079.1:573-7651 GCA_964369275.1 uncultured Desulfovibrionaceae bacterium | reverse complement strand
CAACTTTCCCCATTAAAATATCTGCCGCCGCATTTGAGGCAGCAGAAAGAGCTTCTGGCAAGAACTGTGCATACTTCTTTTTTGTAAAGCCTGCGTCTTTGTGGGTTAGCATTTCAGCAAATTTATCGGACTTACTACATGATAGTTGAATATAAAACTATATTTGAAATTTTGCAGTATTATTGCTTTCTTAAACTTTCATAATAGGCAAGCATACCCATTGCCATAAGTGGATCGATTACAGGTAGTCCGCAATGTTTCTCATGCACTTTAGGCATTTTTGCGGTAGCAAAGCCCGTACACGCAATAGCAATAACATTTGCCCCTTTTTCTTTTAATGTGACAGAGGCTTTTAAAGCACTCTCTTTTCCGCTTTCTGTTAATAAATCAAGCGTATTTGTTACACCCTCAGGACGCATTATAATAATATTGTCATTTTTTGCCTTGTACGCTCTTGGGGCATAGTCTGTAATGCCAAGCACCCCTATTTTATCGCCATAAAGTCTTGCAAATGCCATAGTTGCCTCGCCTGCACCAATTACAGGAATATCAAGAATTTCCTTGAGTTCTGCCACAGCGGGGTCATCTGCACAGCTTACAAAGAGCATATTAATATCTTTAAAAGTTTTTGCTAAGGCAATTATTTTAGGTTCAGCAATTTTGCAAAGTTCTTCATTATGTATACCCTCATACTGCTCCGAAATACATTTTGTTTCCACCTCAAGCATGGGGAATTGTTCCATAATGAATTTGCCATGTGCGTACAAGATATCTTCGTCTTCAGTAGTAAGAACTCGAATTAATCCAACTTTGAACTTTTGCATATTTGCTCCTGCTTAAACTTTAAATTTGCCTTTTTCTAGCACAAGAATATCGTCCAAATAAAGAGTTGGCTCTAAAATAATGCCGTCATAATGACATTGTGCTTTATTTATTCCACCAAAGGAAGTATTTGTACCAAAGGCGATATGCACTGTACCGTATACTTTTTCATCTTCTAAAATAACACCGTTGAGGATTGCCGCCTCGTTTGTGCCTATACCTAGCTCACATAGCGTGGCATTTTCTTGTGATTTCAACAGAATATCAAGCTTTTCACTTTTGTCACCTGTGACTTTAACAAGCTTACCTTTTTCAATAATCATATGTAGTGGAGAATCTAATTTTCCTATGCCTACCATTGAACCGTCGATTATCATTTCACCGTTTGAGCCATCTTCAAGCGGAGCAATAAACGCTTCACCAGAGGGGAGATTTCCGCGTGTTCCCTTTTCTCGAAAAACTCCTGAGCTTGGAACGCCATTTCTGCCTTGCAGGTTGATTTCAAGCTTCATATTATCTTTAAGGATTGTTGCTTGCTTAGCATGTGTGAGTAATTGCGTGATCTTATGTGTAAGTATTTCAACTTCATCATAGTTTGCAGTCATCGCACCTTTGATAAACATATCTTCTGTTACACCGGGCATAGTAACCACTTTTGCACCACACTTTGAAGCTTCAATGCTTGCATTTGTATGCGTAAGCGATTTAGCGGTAGGAATAATAACTACATCGGCTTTTTTCATTGCCTCAGCAATTATTTCAGGCGGTTCTTGGCCTGAAAATTCACGCTCTTTCATAATCATATGTACACTTTCTAAGCCATATTCTAAGCCTGCTTTCCAAATAGCATTCCCAATCTCTTGGCAAGAAGTATCTGAAATAACAAGAAGAGTTTCACCTTGCTTAATATACAATGAGGCATTAAATAATTTTTTTGCAACTTCTATTATTGTACTCATAACACATTCCTACACAAAAAGGACTTCTGAAATAACTCTTGCAAGCAAGGTACGAGGTAAAATAGTCATTTTTCCTGTTTCTTTTGCAATGTATTTTTTCATTTCATCGGTATAGCCAATGCAATCGAGTATGACTAAGTCGCCGTCGAGAGTTTTAATTTCTTGTGCGGCTCTTTCAATTTCAGCAAAATCTTTATAGGGCGACGCTGGAACGGCTCTTACATGTGCAACATGGCTTTTCCACTTATTTTCTGCCTGCTCTACTTGACTTGCATCAGGTGTGAGCGTAATAATACTAGATTTCTTAGTTAATAATGGAGCTATTCTATCTAAGATATCACAGGGATATATTAAAGGTACTTTTTTTGACTGCAAAGTATCTGGAAAAGAGCCTGTACAGAAAAAAAGAATAATTTTACAACCTTCCTCTTCAAGCCTATCAATACAATTTTGTAGATTTGGAATAATATGCCTTTCTGCAAAAACTACAGAAGAACCGTCTTTAAGTCTTGAAACAAGTACATAATCGCCCTCTTGCGGAGCAAATGCAGCAATATCTTCTTTTGTAAGCCCGTCTAAACCACCGGCTTCAAGAAATTCTACATTGGGGGGCAATATGCCCATAATATCAGCCGTGACATCAACTCTTGGAGCGTGTCCAATAGTAATAGCTCCTACTTTTACATTATTTTCTGCCATTATTGCCCCCTTTATATTATTCTTTACCAGGTGTTTGTAAGTGATTCATAGTACCATAAAGCTTTTGCAATCTTGCAAATTCATTTTCATCATAGAATTTGCATTTGCCACGTCCAAAGTCTTTTGCAACTTCAAGCATGAAACGTGCTGCTTCTTCGATATCTTGTGCTCTGCTTGCGCCTGTTGCACAACCTGCCACTGGAGTTTCAGCAGTAATTGCTACGCCAATTACTGGAGCTGTAGTTGCTGTAGAAGGCTGTAAAATACTATTGATATGATATAAGTCGTTACCATAAGGAGTAATATCTTGTGTTGTCACAGGGAATACATAAGGTAAACGCCCTGTCGAACTTTGCATAATCCCTAGTACATCTTCTGAAGTACGAAGAATATATCCCTCTTTAATTGTAGGAGAAATTGCAAAGCCACGTGTATTTATAACTCTATTGCCTTTCGTAGTATCAACTGACAAAATAGCATCAAGTTCAGGTGAAACTTCTTCTTTGTTGACTTGTGCCATTTCTACAGGTGAGTCCATAAATGGTACAGGTTCATGCGGTCGAGTTGGCGCATCTGGACAAATGTGGGTTGAGATAAACACATCGCCTTCTAAAATGTCGCCTTTATTTTGCATATCTAATAATTTAGCTGCAATTGCTATTGCTGCTAAAGCACCATCACCATCAGAAACAAAACCAATCATTTCTGGACGAGCACCAATTCCACCTAAACGCCCAAGAAAACCTATAGTTGGAGCTGTTCCATTTCTAGACTTACCATTTGAACCAGGTATACGAACTTTTACCATATCGGTTTTACCCTTAGGGCCTACGAGTTCGTATACTTCAATATCTGCATCAGCTTTAATGCTTCTTAAATACTTTTCAACTTCTTTACCTGTTACATAAAGACTGTCTAAAACATCATATACTTCAAGAACTTGTTTTAATAACATATTTTTTCCTTTCTTTTTTATAAGTAGCTAACCATATCGCGTTCTACAACGTCTTGCATTGTTTTCAGTAAATCAGCATCAAACATCGTACTTGAAAGCTTAAGGTTAGATTTATCTGTTGCAATAACGTACACTTCCATACCTTTATCTATTGCAGCTGTAGTAAGTGGTTCGCCTGTTTTTGCGTCAAGCGTCATAATTAAATCTGGGAAAGTAGCAAGCCTTTGCCCATCTTTATCCGCAGTAGCGTATTCATTCCAAAATGTCATTTCAAGACCATCAACCACAACTGTTCCAACATCAAAACCACCTGTAGTTTCAATAGAATAGTCAGAAACTATACCTTTTGCTAGAATTTTTCCTTGCAAACATGAACACAGTGACTGAACTCCTTGTTCAACACCTTGCAATAATCCCTCGCGATACGCTTTACCTACTTCTATAGCATGCGAGATACCACCTATGGCACAGTGTTTTTTTGCATACTCAACACGTACAGGATTTCGCGCAACAGCAACTACTCCACCTGCCTCAATTGAAGCAACACGTGCAAGCTTAGAGGTATGCTCAATACTGCCTTCAAACACGCAAGATACTCTATCGCCAGTATTTGGATTTCCACCAACACAAGCTTGAATAGTGGTATAATCTTCTAATTTATGCAAACCAATACTACCCATAACTCCAGTAGGATGAGCACGACCATTGCAAGGAGCATCGATAATAGGAAGCCCAGTTAAAGAAGCTTGAAGCCAACCGTTAATAGTTGCTTTACCACCATTTTCATTTGTAATAATGCCCGCGATGTTACCGCTATAGTTTTTTTGCAAAATTTCAACAGTTTCTACCATATCTTTAGCCGTAAAATATTGATTTTGTGCATTAGGAGCACCTACCATTGAAACTGTAATAAGGATATCATCATCCTTCAAAGAATCTATACTTTTTAGACTAAGCTCTGAATAATTCACTGCTAATTCAGCGAATTTTATGCCTACAGCAGGATCACCGCCTCCACCACCGCCAAGTATTGTTCCACCAAGTATGGCGTAATCTAAAACTTGACTATCCAATTTAATTTCTTTTATTTTTGACATAACTGCACCATAAAAACTTAGCTTCATATTAATTTAAACACGAAGCTAAGCTATTTTATATGTTATACTGTTACTTTTTCTTTCCAAGGGCAAGTGTCGCTGTGAAGAAGCTATACAATGCCGCACCAGTAAGAGCTCCTGCACCAAGAATAGTAAGTGTTTGTGCGTTTTCTGGATTTCTCTTTACTAAAATATAACGTATTAATAGAGCAGTTAAAATTGTAAGACCGTTAATTGTTGAGCCAACAAGTAAACCTGTCGCAAATAAAATACCTATTTGTCTTGAACCTCCAAGGAACTGAATAATCACACCCGGGATAGCCCACATCATAAGAACTTTTGCAACCTCTGGGCTAGTACCTGCTTCAATAGTAGTAGCAAAAGTTTTTGATACAGGAGCAAATTGTCCTTGTCCAAAATATGTATTTGCTAAAATAGCTACCATAACAAAAGCTACAGTAAAGCCTAACATTTCAGCTATATACTGTTGCTTTCTGCCTTCTTTTTCTAGTTCAGGGTCTGCACCACTACCACGAAGGATATAGCCACACTTAAAGTCATAAGCCATATCTGAGAAAGCTGGACCTGTAGATGAAGTAAAGGCTACCAAAACACCTAAAGGCATTGGAGGGAAACCGATAAGCATACCAACAAGCAAGAAAATAAGTGCAGTTGCAAATCCGGGGAACCAGCCTGAGTGCATTGCTGAAATACCAACAATAAGCTCTGAAGCGATAGCCGCAAATGCTGTGAATACTACCCACGCGATAAACATACCCATAGACATGTCAGATAAAAGACCAGTTACAATACCTAAAGCTAATGATACAAGGAAATACGCTCCGTATCCGTAACTTAACGCTTTTTTCATACCAGACATACTACGTCCAAATTGCCCCATAGCACTACTTTGTTTCCCTTTTTTAGAGAACAACATGAGAGCAACTTGCACAAGAGCAATTAAACCAGCACCAATCATTACACCATGCGGCATATATTTATACATTGGCTGCGAGATAAGGTTTGCACCTGCGCCAAAAAAGTCTGAAATAATAATAAATTTTTGACCAAATATATCTATAGAGAAACGGTTCGTTTTAATAACACCAATAATAATGCTACCCACACCAAGCGCAGCCATAGCACCAAAGTTACCAAACCATGATACACCAAGTAAATCCATTGGAATACCAATCATTTTACCAACAATACCAAGACCTGTACCTACCACTAGCAATGCAGCTTTCTTACCTTTTTGCACAACGGCTAAAATAGCCTGAGCAGCCGCAACACCAGGAGGCCAAGCCCCTTGTGATGGAAACATTGGAGTATCAAAAGTTCTATACAAAATGGTTGCATCTACAATAGTAGCAAAAAAAGCACCAAAAAGCATTGGGAACATAAGTTCGGGATGTCCCATAATGACAGGCACACCAATCGGCAAAATCATACAGTTTGCAGCAGAAAATGTTGCACCTGAAATAGAGGTTTGTACTAAGTTTTGTGCATGTATTGATTTATACCTATTAAATATAGCAATAGGTATTCTTGAAATAAGAATTGCAAATAGAGCTCCAACGATTGAAGTGTTAGGGGTAACACCAGTGTTAACTATCAATTCCAAGCCAACAATTGCACCAACGGCACACACAAAAAGATTAAGTGCCAAAATTGCAGGCGATAACGCCTTGGGGTGCTTAGAGGCTTCAATCAAAGTGGTTTCGGCATCAAGCTGATTCTGACTATTTTCCATACGATCCATCCTTTTAATAAAATATTTGTAAGATTAGGATAATCTAATACAAAAATCAAGTAAATTTTAAAGAAAAAACTGTTTAATCAAGCAATTACTAAGGTTTTCTAGTTTTAAACACTTGTAAATGTGATAGAAATTTGATACTTCTTTATTAAAGAAATTGTCGAGGCAATCGTTCACCCAATAGTGTTTAGTTAAGCTATAAATATATGAGGTATAGTATGCACGCACAAGTTACTCTTACTGTTCCAGTTGCAAAACGAATTATCGCACAAGCAATTTATAAAATGCCCGAAGTGCAAAAAGCATTTATAAATGGAAAAGTTATCCTAAAAGGCGGTACTACTGTTTCCGCGGTGAGCGAATTAATGATAGGAAGCTGTATGCGAATTTCTGGCAGAAATAGTAGTAGTGGAACTAAATCAGCACAAGTACGTAAAGGAGCTGCACATGGTATCTTATTAAATAAGGGAAAAGTAGAATCATTAGACGATGATTTTTGCTCACCAATTCCTAAACTTAAAAAAAACGATGTCGTTATAATTGGTGCAAATGCTATAGATATACACGGGAAAGCGGCTATGATGTTAGGAAGCCCACTTGGCGGGCTTGCGGGAATGAGCTTTGCAGGAATTATGGCTCAAGGCTGTAAAGTAATTATTGCATGTGGGCTTGAAAAACTTATTCCAAACAGCACTGAAGAAGCTGTTATGGCTAGTGGAATTGCTAAAATGGACTGGTCTATGGGTATGTCTGTTGGGCTTGCTCCGCTCTATGGTGAACTTATTAC
>CAYJFV010000079.1:0-563 GCA_964369275.1 uncultured Desulfovibrionaceae bacterium | reverse complement strand
AGAAAACAGCTTTAGAAATGCTTGCTGATGTAAAAGCAACAGTCATAGGTTGCGGAGGTGTACACGGTGGTGAGGGTTCTACTACACTAGTGCTTGAGGGTAAAGACTCAGAAGTAAAAAAGCTTATAGAACTTGTAATATCTTACCAAGATGAAGAATTTGCAAAACACAGTTTCCATAAAGACAGCATTAATGAATGTTCGCCTATTTGTGACGGTTGTAAAATACATAGAACTTGTGCTTGGCGTGATAATAAAGGCATATTGAAAATAAAATAATTATAAAATACTTACCCTTGTTCATTTGAAAACCTTAATAACACTTTCACAGCCATATGGAATAAAATAAATCAAAATATTACTTCTCAACTTTCCCCATAAGAATATCAGCCGCCGCATTTGATGCCGCAGAAAGAGCTTCAGGCAAGAACTGTGCATATTTCTTTTTCGTGAAGCCTGCGTCTTTGTGAGTAAGCATTTCAGCAATCATATCAAGTGTAAATTTTCCGCTATTGGCTAAAGTCACAGCAAAGTGATGTCGTAAGCCGTGGAATGGTCTAAACT
>CAYJFV010000078.1:3597-7671 GCA_964369275.1 uncultured Desulfovibrionaceae bacterium | reverse complement strand
TGCATTAGGGATTCTAAAGGGACTTAGTTCCTTTAGCCCTCAAAGAGAAAAAGAAAATTGATATAACTTTACAAATTGGAATAACGTGATACTAAACATAAAAGCCATAATTATACAATTATGGCTTCATTTATTTATATGTAATGTGTTTGGCTATACTCTAAAAAGTCCTGCAAGAATAATAATAATTCCGCCTGAAAGCTTTATATATTTTAAATAATTGGGAAGATCTCTTTTAAATTCAGTATTTGCTAAACCAACAATTGAAGCTAAACCAAGTACAGGTACAATTGAATTAACTATACCAAAAACTACTAGTAGCAAAACAGCTAAAAACGGTGGCATTGTGCTAGCATAACCTAGTGTAGATACAAGCGGTGCACAAGGAATTGTAGAATAAAGTGAACCAATAAAGAAATACATATAATTCTTTCTTTTCTTTATATTAATACTTTTTTCAGAAAGTTTATTAATAGAACTTATGTTTGATGAGCATGAATTGCAATCAGCACAGGGGTTCTTCTTTATTGCAGTATATATAAGCCATATACCAAAAAATAAAGTAATAATTCTTATTATCCAAATTGTGCTATTAGGGTACATTTCTTCAATCATGCCAAGCACAGCAGAGCCGAAAAGAGAAGAAAAAAGACCCATTAATCCAAGTGAAAATATTTTGCCAAGTGAGAAAATAGCAATTGTATTTCTACTTGATTTAATATCTTGCCCCTCGCCAAGCAAACTGCCTAAAATAAAGGGGGTTGTAATAGTACCACAGCCAAAGCTACAGGCAAAACCCATCATGGCGATACTTATGAAAATCATTAAAGTTGTCATTATTTATCTGCACTATATTTTTCTAAAAGTGGTGGTTCGCCTTTATCAGCAAGCTCTTCCAAGTTCATTTGTGCTGCTTTTTGCTCTACTGCAATAAGTGCTGCACCAATAGCTCCATTAAATTGCGGGTGAACGGCTGGGTAAACATCGCACATAAGGGCATCTTCAATAGCTAAACGAAGCCCATCGTTCAAAGCACCACCACCAGTCATAAGAATTTTTCCATCGCCTTTATACTTTCTTGCAAGTTTTGCAATTCTATTTGCCATAGAAATATGCATACCACATAAGATATCGGCACGGCTTTTCTTTTGTGCTATAAGTGAAATTATTTCGGTTTGAGCAAAAACAACACATGTTGAGTTAATATGACATGGCGTTTTACTTTCAGCTGAATGTGCTGCTACTTTATCAATGGTAGTTTCTAAAACACCAGCAATAACTTCAATGAATTTACCTGTGCCTGCGGCACATTTATCGTTCATAATAAAGTTTTTTACGCCACCATTAGGATCTAAGGCAATAATTTTACTATCTTGCCCACCAATATCTATTATAAGAGCGGGCTTCATTCCGGCAGGGGAAGTTAGTTTTGTGCCTGTTGCGTGTGCTGTAATTTCAGAAATTGTATCGTCTGCTAAAGAAAGTGTTCTTCTGCTATAACCAGTTGCTGTAATAAAAGCAATGTCATCAGGGGTGATATTTGCAGCTTCTAATAAATAGTCTCGCATTTTTTCTGCTGTTGCATCGTTATCAATACCAGTTGGCATAACTTTTACTGCTACAACTTTATTATTGCTAATAAGTGCTGCTTTAATGTATGTTGACCCACCGTCAAAACCTATATAATAATCAGCCAATGTAATTCTCCTGAATTTTATTGAGTTTTTCTTTTTTGCTCTATCATTTCAATAAAAGCTTCAAAGCGTATTTTTACCTGTTCAACATCTTCAGAGCTAAAATCTGTTTCAACTCTAAGTAAAGGAATGTTTTCTTTTGCTGCAAACTCTTCCATAGCAACTAATTCAAAGTCATAAGGTACACAACCTCTTAATACATGGTATATAATACCTTCTGCTTTTGTTGCTTCAAGTTTCGTTTTTAAACTATGCATTCTGTCGTCAAAATTTTCAAAAACAGGGCAAGTACAGGCGGCAATATATCTGGCGGCTAATGCTCTTACTATACCCATTGTAGTATAATCAGCTGGTAATACAGGGTCATAAAGTAAGCGTCCAGAAAGGCAAGATTCATCGCCTACAATTTGAGCACCAAGTTCTTCAATCATAAGAGGAACTTTAAAGTTTGGAAAACTTATTGGTGAACCAGCAATAAAAACTCTTGGTCTTTGTCTTTTAGGTATTTTTGGCTCTTTTTCACGTTCTTCAATAACTTGAAGAAGATTTTTTGTAGCTTCTACCCACTTACTTGGGTTAGTATAACAAAAGCTATTTAAAACAAACATTACTTCAGAACCCTTGATTTGAGGGTTATCTACATAAAGTTTTTCTTGTAATAAATATGCAGCCCTTTGAGCTTCATTGATTAAAAGGCAGGCTTCTTTTAATTTCTTACTAGAAAGCTTCTTTTTTGTGTGGTACTCAAGCGTTTTTATTAATGCGATAAGCGATTTTACCACATTTTCAAAACCCGCATTGTCTTTAGACATCGTAATAGGTACAGGTACAATAGGAACAAACTGTGCTAGAATTTCAGCACTTTTACGTTTGCCATCACAAGTCATTGGCATAATTGCAAGCTCACACTGATTATACATTGGCAAAATTTGCATAGCATGAAAGCCAACAGAAGCTTTTACAACTGGGCAAGCATCGCGTGGAACTATTTCTTCGCCAAGGTAGGCGGGAATTTGATGCCCTGCACATAGCCTTACTGGTGTATAACCTAAAGCATATATAATTTCATCTGGAACCATTATGCAATAAGAGCCAATGTATTTTGTATTTGTTGCTTCAAAGGTACAAAAAGCATCTCTATATATATCTTTATAGACGGATAAATCTATATCGTTCGCTATCTTTTCAATAGATACATTGGCTACACGTTCAATATTTCTTATGTATCTATCTTTTGTTCTTTGTTCCATTTTATTTCCGTTAACCTCTTAGATTCCGCTAGATTTTTTCCAAATAGTTCATAACGTAAAGCACCTTTTTCTGGGCAAACCTCTACGCACTTTAAGCAAAATATACAATTAGAGTGAGTAATATCTTCATTTTCTCTATCTTCGTATACTTCTTGTATGTCCATTGGGCATACTTCTAAACATGCACGGCAATGTGTACATGCACTGCCACATTTTTTTAATCTACTACCGCTTACTTTATTTGTAAGTCCTATTAATGCACCAACTGGGCAAACTTTACAAAAACCCTTGGCGTTAACAAACATAAGTGCCAAGAAGAATACAGCCCAAAATAAACCTGTTGTGTTGTCATAACTTACATAGCCACCAACTGTTGTCATATAATATGGAATAGGGCATAACCCACATGGATCATTGAAAAATAGATAAAATACCAAGTACCACTTTGAAAGTGTAATAACTGGTGCTAGTTTTGGTGAAAATATAACTTGAGGTATTTTTAATTTTTCTCTTGCCATAATTAGAAGGTCTTGCAAAAAGCCAACTGGGCATACATAGCCACACCATAAACGACCAAATAGAAAACTTAATATAATAGGCACAGAAATTATAACTAAGCCCATAAGCGTAAAATAGCCCGATAGTTTAATGATAGTTAAACACGAAGCCCTTGTGGTGCCATCGCCAACGTATTGGCAGTTTATTATTGGCAAAATAACAGAATCTAAAGTACCAAATATATGTCTACCAAAAGTAAGTATTATGAAAAAGCCAAATAGAACTAAAAGGCGAATATTTGTAATTTTAGAGTTCTTCATTTAACTTGCCTTTAGAGGATAAAATAGGAAGTGGCGGCACTGTATCTTTTGTAAATCTTCTGTATACTAAAAAGATAATTGTACAACAAATTGCAGACATTGAAATTAATTGCATAATAATTACAATAGCATTTATAGGTCTATATGATGTTTTATTTCCGCCTCTATTTTGTGCTTGCTGTTGTTGCTGTTGTTGAGGTTGCTGCTGAACATTTGCTTGCTGTCCACCAGTTTGCCCATTACGTTGCTGAACATTAGCTTGCTGTTGTGCTGCACGGGCACGCACACGTTCTGCATACGCCTCATTTTCTT
>CAYJFV010000078.1:0-3497 GCA_964369275.1 uncultured Desulfovibrionaceae bacterium | reverse complement strand
GCTTGCTGTTGTGCTGCACGGGCACGCACACGTTCTGCATACGCCTCATTTTCTTTTGCGTATATAGCTGAAATAACCTGTTCAGCAACTGCAGGAAGTTCAATTCTATCACGTCTAATCATAGAATTTAAAGTTCTTGTTGAGTACCAAGCAATCATGAAAAATACAATCGAATAGATTATAATTTTTTTCAAACTGTTATTTGACCATATATTTTCAAAAAAATTACCTATTTGATTAATAAGGTTTACAATATACATAACCTGCTCCATTACCTTAATGAATTTGTTTTTTTATTTTTTAACATTTCGTAAAATGCCTCTAGCCTAATTTTTATTTGTTCATTATCAGAATTGGTATAATCTGTTTCAATACAAAGGTAAGGCATGTTTCTTTCAATAGAAATTTTTTCCATTTCTTCAGCTTCATAAGCCTCTGCCATTTGCCCCTTAAGCAAGTAATAGACTAAACCTTTTGTTTCAGGTGCAAAATTAAAATCTTCAATTTTTGATAAAGCTCTTGCTGTATACGATTTTTTATATTGATACTTAAAGCATTCATTTAATGAAAAAATTAACGTTCGTTTAAGTGCTATAGTATGAAAAGCTGGTAAGTCTAGGCATTTATTTTCAAAATGGGTTATGCCAATTTCTTCAAATATTTTATATATTTTACTAGTGGGAAAACGCAATGGAGAACCCATAAGCGTTAATGTTGGCAAAGCAGGTTTTAATGGAATGGTTTCAAGATATTTTTCTAATTCTATGCACCATTTATCTTTATTTTCTTCAAGATAAAGTGTGTGCAAAAAGAAGTCTTGATGAAAAGTAGGAAGAGATTTCCACTTGTCTGATTGAGTTATAGCATAAGCACGTTTATAACCAAGAAGCTCTTTTTTTAGTTTTGATAAGCTAAATTTAGTGTTCTTTACTTTACTTAATTCGTTTAATATTTTTATTTGATCAAATACATAAGATAAAGGCATTTTAGTTAATAAAAATGACGGAGGATCAACTTTTATAATTTTTATATTAAATTTTTCTAAATGGTATATTATCTTTTTATAACTATCATTAGTTGCAGAAACAATTATTGCATCTAAATTTTTTAATAAATCTAAATCTGCATTATATACAAAACCTAAGGTTGACTTTGCTACGGGGTCACTTATTTGTGGGAAAATATGGCTTGCATCTTCACCCATGTAAAAACTACCGCCACTTAATAATACTGGCGTTAAACCAAATGCACGTATGTATAAACAGTAGAAATCATCACCAATAATTCCAACTTTTTTTTGCTTTTTAGATTTTTGAATTTTTTCAATATCTCTACAAAGAGTTGTAAAATACTCTGGAATAGTAGATTTCTTTTCTAGTTGATTTATAAAATCTTCAAGTTCTTGAAAATAATTCATCTTTTCTCCAAATACTTAGCTAATCAATAAAATTACTACAAATAAGTTTGATTTAGCAAACTATGTTTAGCATTAGCGTTTTTTAAAGTCAAGCTTTTAATGAATTAGGGAAGTGGTATTTTTACTTATAGAAAGTATTTATAGGTGCTATTTATATTATAAAGTAAAGTTTAGTTCATAAAATTCTATTTTCAATATTCTTTTAGTTAAATAAAAATTTTGTTTGTAAAATCGAATTTATTTGCTAAGTATAATAGTTTTATGTGATATTAAATATTATTTTTAGGATTTTTTATTGAAAAAATTAGTGTTTTCAGAATTTATGACGGTGTTACTTCTTTCAAATTTCAAATTTTGTAGTAGCGAATAATTTTGAATTAGTTTCAAATACAGTAATTAGTGTCAAACCTTTATAGGAATGTGTTTTGATTGCTAGAAAGTAATGTGTATTATATGAAATTCATTGAATTATTATGATTATTGCGGGCGGAGATAGAATCCGCCTCTATAGTATCGAACCTATTGGGGCAAAATCCATTTTTACCTGCATTTCTAAAATCATCATAGAATTTATTGTATGTATAATTGACTTCATGCATATTTTATGAAAAATTTAATACCTATACACAAAAAAGGAGTATTTATGTATTTAATTTTAGTAGGGTATGTGCTTGGTCTTTTTACAATGTTTGCTATTTACTTACATAAAAGCAAAAAAATACATTTTGCATGGTATCAATGGGTATTACTAGCTACAGCACTTGTGGTATTTATGTATTCAGTTGATAAATACGTATCACTAGAGCTTAAAGTGGCAACACAAACTTTTGGTTATACATTTAGAATGTTTTTCGTGCCATTTATCATTATTCTTGGCTTAATATTTATTTTGCCAATTTTTGTTAAACGTATGAAAAAAACAAAAGAAAATAAGGAAGTTGAATAGCATATTAGATATTTTTTTATAATATTTTTCAATAAAAATTCATTTAGTTATTTTTTCAAATTATTAAAGAAAATAGTAACTAAATGAATTTTTTGCAATTAATGTGTATTTTATTACAAAATTATACAAAAGCCTTACACTCATTTTATCTCTGTTACCATAAAAAACTTTACATATATGCTATATATTATCTTATAGTTGTAGGAGAGTAGAAATAATATATACTGGGTAAATTTTTTTTAATAGCATAACCTAAATTCTTTAAAAATTATACCGATAAAGGTTTTAGGTTTATAGACAGATAAAATAAGGTTGAATGCATATTTACCTTGCAATGGCAAGGTTTCTTGTATCAATGTTTATTTTTATGTATATTTAGCACTAAAATAAAGAGGCTATTTTATGAAAAATTTGCGTGTTTCACTAAAATTGAGTTTGGGGTTTGGAATAATAACCATATTACTTGCGGTAATAGGTTATTTAGGTGTAAGTTCTATGAACGCTGCACAAAAAAATGCAGATACTTTGGAATCTATTTATATTCAAGAATTATCAATTTATACTCGCTTTTCTTTGAAGGTTTCAGAGGCAGGCTATTATATGCTTGCATTTTTAGCTTCTTCTTCTGATGAGCATATTCAAAAAGTGCATAGTGCTATTGCAATTGTTGATGAAGCTAAAAGCGACCTTGAAAAACTTACAAAGCTTCCTTCAAAAGAACCACGCCTTGCAGAAATAGCAAGATTTGTAGCTACTTTTGATACAGAACTTTCTAAATACAAAAGGCTTATTACAAGCACATATAATGCAAGACAAGTTTCACTTACTACATGGCAAGAAGCAAGTGATGTTGCAGCTGTTGCAGTAGCTGATGTAGACACCTACTTAGGTGCTGTTATGGACGGCATTGCTTTAGCAACTGAGCGTGGCGAAACAGCAAATGCAAATACTCTTACTGAATTAGATATCAATACAATGGATTTAGTTTCTTATATAGGAACATTTCGCATGAACTTTGCCGAGGCATACATCAAAAAAGATGTTATCGCTGGCGAGAAACTTGTGAATGACCTCCAAAAAAGATTTCAAGAATCTATTGATTTGCAAGCAGGAATTCCATATCAAAATATTATT
>CAYJFV010000077.1:0-7707 GCA_964369275.1 uncultured Desulfovibrionaceae bacterium | reverse complement strand
GTTGATAGCGGTGAGTCATGGCTTTGGTCTGCAAAAGGGGCAAGGTGGACAAATACTTTTTATGATTTAGCCTTCGACCCCGATATCCCAGGTAAAATATATGCCGCTGTAAGTAATTTGCACGATTTACCTCATTATATGTACATTTCACACATTTCGCCCTCCTCTAATACGCATAAAGGTGGTATTGCAGTTTCAACTGACTTTGGTAAAACATGGAAAGTACCTTATGATAGAAAAGCAAAAAATAGTCTTCCTGCACAAGTTACTACTAGTGTGGTAATTGACAAAACTTCCCCAAAAGATAATAGAATACTTTATGCTTCGCTATTTGGTGAAGATAATGAAGATGATTTTGCAGGCGTTTATGTTTCAAAAGATAATGGTACAACATGGGCTTTAACTGAGGGGCAACCTGGCGGCTACAATAAACATATTTATAAGCTAGAAATTCACCCTCAAACTGGCGACTTATACGCACTAATCACTGGTTTACGTGCGGCTAAACCTAACTTTTTTAATAAAGAAGAAGGTGGAGTGTGGCGTTCACAAGATAAAGGTAAAACTTGGCAACATATAAGCAAAGGTTCTACCTTAAATCACTGGGCAAATGCAATTGCTTTTCACCCTACTGACCCTAATGGAATATATGTAGCAGCAGCTAGCCCACCTGGAATTGGCTCTGGCGGAATTTACTATACAAGCGATAGCGGTAAAAGATGGTGGCATATATTAAAAGATGCCGATATTTCAAGGCTTAAAGGTTTAGGTTATACCTTTGATCACATGATGTCTGTTCTTGTTCACCCAACTAAAACAAATATTATTTTTGCTGGTGGCACTAACCATGGCCTATTCTTCACTGTTGACGGGGGAAGAAAATGGCGTTGGTGTCAAGAATTTCCCTTTGCTAGTGCCCAAAGTATTACCTATAATCCACATAATTTAGACGAAATACTTGTCACTACTTTAGGTAGTGGTGTTTGGTCTGCCTCTATAAGTGAACTTATAGAAAAATATGGTTATTCTTATGATAAAATAAAATAATTCAATAATTCGTCAATGCAAAAAAGCCACTATAAAAGTGGCTTTTTTCTTAAGTATTTTTTTGTAATTTCTAACTTACTTTCTTTTTCTTAAACCTTAATTCAATGTATGTGTATGTATAATGCGATAATACTACAGTAAAGAAAATAATAAAGAGAATAGATATATTGTTAATAAATGAATTGCCAAAATTCATTAAAAAAGTAGCCTCGCTTATAGAATATAAATTAATATTAAATCTATTATGTAGTAAAATCAAAGTAGATTTTAAAATAAATAGGATTACACTATGTGTCATATATATAGAATATGATAGTAAGCCTATATATTGAAAATATTTATTTGATAAAACATTTGAGCATGCACCTTTTTCAAAAGAAAATAAAAATACTGCAATAGCAAAGACAAAAGGTACTACAACAGGGCTAAATACAAGTGAAGTGCCTACACTTATAAAAATTAAATAACAAACTACAAGCTCAAGCAAGGTAATTAGCCAGTAATTTGAATGTATAACAGGTATTTTTCTACGTAATACATACAATAATGTACCTAAAAAAAAGCAGGATAAACCATGTAAAACTTCACCATTGAATATATAATTATTAGTAATTAAGCAATAAAACATAGAAGAAGAAATAATTATCCAAACTAAAATTTTATATGATTTAGCAAGTAAAACTGTACAGATAAAAATTATATACATGTAAAATTCAATACTAATACTCCACGATACTCCATTAAAAGAGTCAGACCTAAAGCCTGAATACCATGATTGAATAAGTAATAAATTTGGAATTATTTCTTTTAAAGCACCGCTACCAGTAAAGGGTACAGTGCTAATGGAGATATTTTGATATGTAAAGGCTAAATATTTACCTATTTCAAAAATAAGAAATACCATGAATAAAGCAAAATGCAAAGGATAAATACGCCAAAAACGCGATGTCATATAATTTTTGAAGTTCACATTTTCTTTGAATGCATAGCCATGTGCAAGCACAAAGCCGCTTAAAATAAAGAAAAAATCTACAAAAACAAATGAGTTTCTAAAAAAACTCGCTTCTGATATTGCACCATTTAGTCTAGTATGAAAAAGCAATACAAAAAGAGCACAAATACCTCTAAGTGCATCTAATACTTCAAACCGCTTTAACATATTAACCTCAAACAATTGTTTTTTAGTGCTATAACACCCATAAAAATACGTTGGTTATAATTAAACTATTTTTGTAAATAAAGCAAACTAATTTATTTTGTAAAGTTTTTCGACACTATTGTCGCATTATTTTACAAAAATATAGAAAATAAATTTAAAAATTACATTATTTACACATTTTTTTACATTGGAATACAATTTGCATATTTAAATATTATAATGCTAGTTATAAAGGAGTGTATATGAAAAAAACTATTTCAACACTATTCTTCGGATTATTTTTTACAGCAGTATCAGTTGATGCTCACGCTTCATTAGTAAATGATTGGTCTTATAATTTGAAAGATGTAAACATTCAAGACCATTCAATTTATGGCAATAATATATCTGATAGTAGCTATTTATGGTGGAATGGTAGAGATGTAAATGTAATTTTCTCAAATGAAAATTCAAAAAGCTCTGATGGTGTTTTATCATTTGATGATAATGCTGGGACAATTTATAAAGACTATAATACAAACCCTAGTTACGACTCATACCTCCTTAGCTATACTTTAGGCAAAGCAAATGATCCTTTTGTTACTTTAGATTTTTCGTATGAAATTTCAGCATTAAGCGACAATGTTTCTTTAAGTTTTACCTATTCAATTCCTTTATACTCTGTATCTGACTGGAAAAGAGATTCATTTATTTACTATAACCCTGCAGAAATAACTGTTAGTGGTAATACATCAATGGTATATGACGGAATTTCTTACAGTGTTAATGATTTTGGTTTTTCAGTAGATAATAACGCACTTACTTCAGTTGATGGTTTACGTAATAACCCTAATACCTATTTAGGCTGGTTTATTAATAATGATGATAGGTCTGAACAATATTTACACTGTATAGATGGTTTATGGTATAATAATGTAATGTTCTTTGAGCTTGATGGTTTATTTTCATTCTCAGCAAGTAGTGGGCGTAATAATGAAATTCCTGCTCCAACGCCAGAACCTGCAACTATGCTTCTTACTGGGCTTGGCTTAGCTGGTATTGGTGCTATAAAGCGTCGTCGTAACAAGTAATAAATAAAAATTTTCCTTATATTCGTAGAAAGTCACCCCTCAGTATTGATTGGTGACTTTCTACGATTAATACCATATAAATACAATCAACTTAATATATACTTTATTGGAAATACTATGAAGAAAAACATCATTATATTCACATTTCTATTTTTAAACCTATTTATCAACCAAGTAAGTTTTGCAAATGCTAAACTACTTGAAACATGGGCATTTAGTTTAGAAAATATATCAATTACAGATAAGGAAAATAATATAATTGATAGTACAAATAATAATATAGTAGCACAGCTTAAAGGCAAAAACTATATATATTCTATTAGTCTTAACAATAATAAAAATTCAAGCAAAACTTTAAAATTTAAAAGAAAAAATAATGCAATTCAATATAATACAGATATTTTAATTCTTGATACAAAAAGTTTGAATAATACACAAAGCGAAGTAAAGCAGAATCAAGTTACCTTAAATTTATACTACAAAATTCATTCACTAAACAATGAATTAGTGTTCAATTTAATGTATTCAATACCATTAGAAATATATTTTAATCCAAACAATGAAGTTGAATATTTATATTACGATAGCAATACTATTATGCGAACAGGTATAAGCTCACTTGCGTATGATGGTATTACCTACCATGTACTTAGCTTAGATTTCTTAGCTGATAATATAGCTTTTAAAAAGTTAGAATTTGAAGCAAATAACAATAGCTTAGAATATGGTTTTATTATTAATGAAGACACAAGAACATATACATATAATGCCTATTCACTCACAAAGCAAAATGATATAAGAAGAATAAAAGGAGCTTATGGCAGATATAAAATTAGCCAAAACTTAACCATGGTTTATACAAAATGATATTATATATAGTATAGCCTATTTTTCTTTTGTTAAATTTATATTATACTTTTGTAAGTTTTTCTAAACAAAATATATAAACTTGTAAGTTTCCTCGACTATTGTGTCGGTCATTTTTACACTTCTAAAACCCCAAAAATATTTTATACTGTAAATTTAGACACTTATAGTTTGGCACGCATATTGCTATACGTATAAAGAGTTAGAAATTTTACTGAGGAGTATACTATGAACTTAAAAAAATTATTTACCGGACTAGCACTTGGCTTGGCACTATTTGGTGCTTCACAAGCTCAGGCAGCATTAATTACTGACTGGACTTACAACTTAACATCTGTTGAACTAGCAAACTTCAATTCAGACTATGTTGATGTATACACAGGTCCAAATGGCAAAGATGCTATGAACTTTGATACAGGCCCATACAACACAGGTATTGAACCAAACGGCGGAGCTAATGATGTTTTAGTATTTGATAAAGTTAATGGTTCAGCTCATACTGAAAACAATGCTTTATTAAACCAAACAACTATCAACAACTCTTCTGTTACTAACACACCTGCAACAAAATTAGCTGATTTAACTTTCTCTTATAATGTTACAGCTACAGCTGCTGATGGTCAACCTCTTTCTATGAACATTACTTATACTATTCCATTATACACATTCTATGATTCTTCAACACAAACAGCTTATGTGTACTATAACAATAGTGAAGTATCTACAAGAGGTGCAACTGCTATTACTTATGATGGTTTCAAATATGGTATTACAGGCGTAGGCTTATTCGTTGATAACAGAGCTTTAGAATCTTTCCGTGGTGCTGAAGGCGACCCTAACTTATATAGCGGTTGGGCTATCAATGAAGATACAATGAAATACTACTATAATGACTATGTAGTTGGTGGCGATAATAACGTAGCTATCGGAACAAAAAATCCTGAAGGTTCATTCCAAATTACTGGTGTATTCTCAATCACTAACACTGAAGTTACACCTCCACCTGCTCCAACTCCAGAACCTGCAACAATGTTACTTACTGGTTTAGGTTTAGCTGGTATCGGTGCTATCAAACGCCGTCGTAACAAAAAATAAATTGTAAAATAAAATTTACATATAAAGTCGCTTACCAACAAGGTGGGCGACTTTTTTTGTAAACATATTCGACTAAAGTGTCGGGTAATTTTACAAAATAAAAAATCAAAAAAAAATTATCATCAATATTTCAATACATTATATTTTGGCACAAAATTTGCTTTTCTATAATTAGAAATGTTTTGTTTTATACTAAACCAAGGAGGATTTTATGAATAGATTACTTAGTACATTTGCTATAACTTTAGTTCTCTGCTTAGGCGTTAGTCAAGCTAATGCAGCTTTATTAACTGATTGGACGTATGAACTTGAAGATGTTGTAATTTCAAACCACAATACTAACCTCCCAAACTATCAAGCTGATGCTGAAGGTGGCTTATCATGGCATGGTGGTAAATACAGTAGCGGTATTTCACCAAACTCACCTCAAACTCCAACTGGTTACTTTAATTTTACTGAAACTGAAGATGTTTTTAGTCTTTACCCAGAAGAAGTTCTTAACCATTCAACAGAAGTAAATCCTTATAATGAAAATTTTGGCTTCCAACAATTAGCTGACCTTACTTTCAATTATTTGGTGTACTCAGATGATCTTGAAGTTTATTTTGATATTTCCTATACCATTCCATTATATACATATTATGATGCAGCAACTGAAAATGAATATATTTATTACAATAAAAACAGTGTTAGCACACAAGGTTCAACAGCTATTACGTATCAAGAATATAGCTATGGTGTAACAGGCGTTGGCTTATATGTTGATGACAGAGCTTTAGTTAGCTTACAACTAGGAACAGAAACCTACAGCGGTTGGCTAATTAACGAAGAAACAAGAACTAATATGTATTCACAATATATTATTGGTGAAGATAATAGTGATTATTATTTAGGTAAAAAAACTGAAGTAGGTTTATTTGATATTGACGGCGTATTCTCTGTAACACATACGCTAAATTCACCTCCACCATCTCCAACCCCAGAACCTGCAACTATGCTTCTAACAGGCTTAGGCTTAGCGGGAATAGGTGCAATCAAACGTCGTAGAAACAAGAAATAGATAGAATATAAAGAAAATATAATGTCACTTATCTATATTAAAGATAAGTGACATTTTTTGTAACTATAGCATTTTTATGATACAATCCAAAACTTGACAACATAAATGTATAAAGGTAAAAGTACATTATATTTTTTATGCTTATTTACATTATAAAACACAGGAAAACACTATGGCTAATTTCGAGCAAATAATTACCAAGCAATCTAAAATTGCTGTTGTAGGTTTGGGCTATGTTGGCTTACCACTAGCAGTTTCACTTGCTAAAAAATTTGATGTAATCGGTTTTGATATCAATGAAGAACGTATAAAAATGCTCAATAATGGGCATGATAATACGCAAGAAGTTGATGATACTGAATTACAAGCCTGTACTGCCACTTTTACAGCAAACCCAAAAAGCTTAAGCGAAGCTCAAGTAATTATTGTAGCTGTTCCTACTCCTGTAGATGAACATTGCACTCCTGACCTTCGCCCTGTACTTGGTGCAAGTAAAACTGTTGGGCAAAACATGCAAAAAGGGTGTATTGTATGCTATGAATCTACTGTATACCCTGGGGTTACAGAAGATGAATGTGTACCTGTGTTAGAAAAAGAATCAGCAATGGTTTTCCCTAACGATTTTACAGTAGGTTATTCGCCTGAAAGAATTAATCCAGGCGATAAAATAAATAGGCTCGAAACAATTTGTAAGGTTGTTGCTGGTTCAGATGAAGAAACTGCAGATATTTTAGTAAAGCTTTATGGGGCAGTTGTTACTGCAGGTATTCACAAAGCACCAAGTATTAAAGTAGCTGAGGCATGTAAAGTAATTGAAAATACTCAACGTGATATCAACATTGCTTTAATGAATGAACTTGCATTAATATTTAATCGTATGAATATTGATACTGTTGAGGTATTAGAAGCCTCTGGCACTAAATGGAACTTCCTACCCTTTCGCCCAGGTTTAGTTGGTGGGCATTGTATTGGTGTTGACCCATATTATTTAACCTATAAAGCACAAGAACTTGGCTATCACCCCGAGGTTATTTTAGCTGGTAGAAGAATTAATACAAGCATGGGCAACCATATTGCTAGTACCTGCGTAAAAAAGCTTATAGAATCTGGTAATAGTGTAAAAAATGCAAGGGTTGGTATACTTGGCTTTACTTTTAAAGAAAACGTTCCTGATATTCGCAACACACGAATTGTAGATATTATTAAAGAACTTAAAGAGTTTGGAATTATTCCAATTGTGCATGACCCTGTGGCAGATAGCAAAGAAGTAGAAGAAGAATATGGCTTTGCACTACATTCACTAGAAGAACTATGCAATTTAGATGCTCTTATATTTGCTGTTCCTCATGTAGAATACAAAGCGCTACTTCCAAATGACATACAAAAAATGTTTGCTGATAAGCAAGTTA
>CAYJFV010000076.1:0-7757 GCA_964369275.1 uncultured Desulfovibrionaceae bacterium | reverse complement strand
CCCTAAATCTTGTTAAATTATTTCAATAGTACTTATGCTAGCTGAAGATAATAAAATAAAAGATCCATCAATCTTACAACACTTAAAATAAAGAAAGGTTATAATATGATGACATTAGAAGAATACACAAAAAGAAAAGAACAAGAAGACGATTGGGCTCCAGGTTGGGAAGCAATAGATAGCGTTTTTGAAAAACTCTACCCTAATCAAGAACCGCACCACTATGGCACGCTTATTACCTCGCGTGCTGGTTTAGGTGGCGATGAATACCTAGACGGTTTTTCCTATTACGATAACCCAAAAGGTTACTCTCATCTAGTAACCTATGGTATGAGCGAACTATATTACGACGAAGAATGTTTTGGCGGTGAATTTAGCCGTTGGGGCTATGAAATGACAATGAAGCTAAAAGAAAATCATGAAGAAAGCCAATGGGCTATAACTTTACTTAGCCATTTAGCACAATATACTTATGAAAATGAAAAATTCTTTATGCCTTTTCAGTATATTGGCATGGATATAAGAGAGTTAGCAAATAAGCCAGATTCTAAAATGTCTGCTATGTTTATTGTGCCAGATACAGAAGCACAAACAATACAATCTGTTCATGGCGAAGTAATGTTTTTACAATTAATTCTTATAACAGATGCAGAATTGCAAGCACTTATCAATAAAGAAGTAGATGCGGAAGAGTTTTACCAAAAGCTAAAAGCCGCTGACCCTGATTTATTGATTGATTTTGATAGAGTAAAATAATTTTGCTTTTTTATTTGAGAGGGGGAAACCATAACTTTTTGAAAAAAGTTATGTTTTCCCACTAATCTAATAAGCCCCTTCCTTACAAAAACTTTTAATTCTCGCTTTAAAACTTTTCCTTTTCTTAGTCCTTGTTCGATGAAGGTTTTTCTTTTTTATCTTTAAAGAAAAAACATTAATAATCATAATTTATGAAACTCTAACTGCTCTAATACTTATAATAATTGTTGCACAGCTACTCTCTTTATATGTTGATAATATCTTTCATTCATAAAAAGGAGTATTTATGTCAGAAGCAACTGTAGATAAAAATGTAGCTGAGGTTATTGCTATTCTAAACATGGCAAGACGTATGGAATTAACCGCTATTCATCAATATATGGTAAACCATTATGACCTTGATGATATGGACTATGGCAAACTTGCCAAAACAGTAAAATCCACTTCAATTACTGAAATGAAGCATGCAGAAATGTTTGCTGAACGCATTAAAGAACTTGGTGGCACACCAGCAAGCGAATTAGATGTTCCTGTACAAAAAAGACAAGATATTACTGAAATTTTTGTATATAATAAGTCATTAGAAGAGCAAACTTTACAAAAATACAATGAATTTATTCATATTTGCTCAAAATGTAATGACCATGTTTCAAAAAGCTTATTCCAAAAAATCCTGCTTGATGAACAAGAGCATTTCAACACTTTTGATGATGTAAATACACATATCACAACACTTGGCAATAATTACCTTGCACAAATGGCAGGCGGAAATGCTGATTAGTTTACTACTTTAAAAAATAAAAAACCGCAACTATAACAAATAGCTGCGGTTTTTATTTTTATTTATAATTGTAAGGTTTAGTGGTGTGAATTACCGTTTTTTACATCTTTTAAGGTATTATAAAATACCAAACCTAAACCAATTGCCAGTGCTATTAATACAAGATAAAGCACACCAAAGAATACCATATAATCAGGCATACATTATGGAATATCAGTAAAAAGTGGGCTTCGTGGGTTTGTTCCTGGTATCATCATAATAAAGCTCCTTAAGCATGTTGCAATATGTGGGTACTATACACGACTATAAAAAAATGTGCAAGTTTTTTATACAAGAACTTTACAATTTTTTATACTCTCAAGCAAAAATTCTATGCTTCTACTCTTTTCTTTTCATAAAGATTGAAAATTAATAACTTAAGCACACAAACAATAAGCAAAGTTGGCATACTCATACCCCATTCAAAACCTATTGCACCAAGTTCTCTATGACAAATAAAACCTATAACCCAAATAATTGCATTAACAGCGTATAAGTCTTTATCAAATACATTTTGCTTAGTTATAAAATAAGTGGTTAGCAAAATACCCGCCATTGGAATAAATACTGAACCAATAAAATATAAGAAGGTTTGATAATAACTTGATGGAACAAGCAAAGCAACAATAATACTTATTACAAGTAAAGCTAAACAGCTATTTCGTGTTCCAAATTTATTAGTGATTGTTTGAAAGCTTTCACCCGCTGAAAACACATCTAAGTAAGCAGTTGTTACAGTAGAGAAAAATACAATAAATAAAGCAAATGCACCAAAACCAAGTAAACCAAATAATGGAACAATACTTGATATATTAAAGTATAAAGCACCTAGTAAACCAAGTATATACATTAAACAAGAACCTACAAAATAAGCCGCTGTACATATAAATGTATATTTTGTGCTTTTATTTGAATGTTGCGTATAGTCCGCAATAAGTGGCAACCAAGATAAAGGCATAACAATTGATAAGTCTAAGGCAGTACCAAAATGCATTCCACCAGGAACAATTGCACTAGTGCTTGTAGAAGCCCCCTGAACAAGACGCACTAACAAGAAACAGCAAAGCAAAAATAATGAAAATACAATTATAGAATTTATTAAAGCTAAATTCGATTTATTGCTAATTAACCAAATACCTAAAGCCGCACCTAAAAGCAAAATCCACGTATTAGGTGAAAAATTCATAAAAGAAAATAAACCAATAGAAGCCTCTGAACCAGATTGTAGCATAACAGCTGTCCAGCCAACTAATTGCGTAATATTTAGCAATGCAAAGAAAATTGCACCAAATTTACCAAAAGCTAAACGCGTTGTTTGCATAGCTGTAATTTCTTCTTTAGCACCTATTAAACCAGCACCAAACTAAAGAAAAGCAACAATCAAATGCCATAACACAATAGCAAGTATACCCTTAGATAAACCAATTTGGGCAAGCCCCATGCCTGTTAGAATTTCAGCAATAGAAATTGCCGCCCCAAACCACAAAAACATACCTGTAGCACTATACGAAATTTTCATACAAACTCCCAAAAAAAAAGTAGAATATGCCTTTGCATGCTCTACTATACGTACATTGCTATATTACAAGCTATAAGTTGTTAGAGTCCCTACGTTGGCATTACCCAAATCAGGTTATAAGGGTCGAAATAAATTCCTCTCAGCCTGCTAAACAAGCTCCCCATTTCTGAACAGATATTTTCCTTATATAGATTTCTACAAAAATGTCAAGAAATTATGCGTAGAAAAAATTTAATGTCGCTTCATTCAAATTAATAGAATTACATTATTTTTCTTTTTTTGTCTCCGACGGCTTAGGGAAGGTCATTTCCCTAAGAACCCACGACTTTAATTCTAAAGATTTTGGATACTTCGTACGCAAAATCCTCACTTCACAAGAAGCGTCGTTCTTGTTCGTTCGCTAAAGATTTTTATGCGTATCGCATACTTGACAGTTAAAAGAGCAAAGCTCTTTTGTTTTCCTTTTCATAGCGAACATAAATCAATTTCTACTTATATTTTCGTGGCTAAGGCGATTAATGGAAGTTGGACTAGTAAATGGTAAGCGAGAGCATAAACTTAATATGTGCTACGCTTGCTACGCAGAGCGAAAAATACTTGTAAAGAAACCTCCTAACTTTCTCACTTGCGATAGCAAGTGCTGCACATATTAACTTCTACGCTTGACTACCATTCCCTAGTCAAACTTCCGTTATTCACCTTAGTCACGAAAATGTATGTAGTAAATTAATTTTATAGTACACTCCAAAAATATCAAAAGCTAATTTATGCTGAACGTAGTTCAGTAGAAATCAGCTTTTGATATTTTTGCATTAGGGATTCTAAAGGGGCTTAGTCCCTTTAGCCGTCGGAGACATAAAAAAAGAAAAAAAGAAAAGGAAAAGGAAAAGAAAAAGAAAAATTACTCATTACCGAATAAAAACTTTTGAAAATCTAACAAGGTAGTATTTTTATTTTTCTGAGCGTGCGGATAAACTACGGGTGAATACTTTAATTTATTAGCTTGAGCTTTTCTTATTTCTTGCCCTTGGGTTGGTCTTATTTGTCCATTTAGGTCTACTTCACCCCAAAAAACAGCTTTTTCTGGTAGGGCTTTATCGTAGTATGAAGATAGAATTGCTGCTATTAGGGCTAAATCGATGGCGGGGTCGTTTAGTTTTATTCCGCCGCCAAGTTTGGCATAAATATCTACTTGCGAGAAGTTGAGCTTTAGCCTTTTTTCTAAAACAGCTAATAATAAATTAAGCCTGTTAGAATCGAAACCAAGTGCAGTTCTACGGGGGATTGATAGGAACGATTGCGTTACAAGTGCTTGAACTTCAACAACTAAAGGCCTGTGTGAATCTAGTGCCATAGCCATTGCTGTACCAGATAAGGTGGTATCGCGAGCTTCCAAAAATAAAGTAGAAGGGTCGTCAATCAGCACTAGTCCTTCTTGTTCCATTTTGAAAACTAGTAATTCATGGTTAGGGCCAAATCTATTTTTAAGAACTCTAAATAGGCGTAAACCTTGGCTTCTATCGCCTTCAAGTGAAATAACTGTATCTACGCTATGCTCAAGTAAACGCGGGCCAGCTATAGTATTTTCTTTAGTAACATGCCCCACTAAAATAAGGGCAGTGCCGCATTTTTTGCAGTGTTCAATAAGTTCAGTGGCAACTGCTTTTACTTGCGAAACATTACCTGCAAAACCTGTTGCATGTTCAGAATATAGTGTTTGAACAGAGTCAACAATTAATAAGCTAGGTGCTGTTTTTTCTTCTAGTAATGGTAAAATTTCAGAGGTAGAGTTGGTGGATAAAGCAAGTAAGTTTGGGTGCAGAGCATTTAATCTTTCTGCTCTTTGTTTTATTTGCATAAGGGTTTCTTCACCGCTTACATACAGAACAGATCTATTACTTTGTGCAACAAAAGAAGCTAGTTGCAATAATAAAGTAGACTTGCCAATTCCTGGCTCGCCGCCAATAAGTAAGGCTGCACCGGCAACTATTCCATCGCCTAGAATTTTATCTAAAGCTTGTATACCAGAGGAAAAGGTAGAGGAATTTTCTATACTAACTTCTTGTAAAACTTGAGGTTTATTACGTGGGCTTATATTAGCATTACTTGTTTTTGCTTCTGCTATAGCCTCTTCAAGCGTATTCCAAGCAGAGCAAGAAGAACACTGCCCTTGCCATTTATTAAACTGCTTACCACATTCCGAGCAGATGTATACTTCTTTAGTTTTTTTCATAAATTATAATAAGTTATTAGAAATCCATTGGTTTATCATCAAATGAAAATTCATCATATTTAATTGGTTTTGCAAAGAAGAAGCCCTGAACAACTTCACAACCAAGCCCGCGTAATAAAAGAACTTGATCTTCATATTCAACACCTTCAGCAAGAGTTTTAATATTCAAGCTTTTTGCCATAGAGAATATGCTTGCAAGTACCACCTTAGAGCGTGCTTTATCGCGGCTACCCACAAAGAAAGATCTATCAAGTTTAATCACGTCAACAGGCAAGTCTTTTAATAGCCCAAGCGATGAATAGCCTGCACCAAAATCGTCCATAGAAAGTGTAAAGCCAGCTTCGTGTAGCTCTGCTAACACGGAAACTAAAGTTTCAATATTATCAAACATTGCACTTTCAGTTAGTTCTATTTCTAATAAACGTTTAGGAATATTATATTTTTCCGCTGTATTTACAAGGGTTTGAATGAAGTGAGGTTCTTGTAAATGTAAGCGTGAAAAGTTTACTGATATAGTAACTACGCGTTTTCCTTCATCAATCCAAGAGCGTAAAATTCTGCAACAATTTTCAAAAATATAATAGTCGAGGGTGGTAATAAAACCATTACGTTCGAAAAGTGGAATAAATTCAGAAGGTAAACTTACAGGTGTTCCATCTGCAAATTGCCAACGCACAAGAGCCTCAGCACCACATAATTCGCCAGTGTGTATATTGTATTTACCTTGAAGGTACACAACATAATCTTCATTTATAAGAGCATCTTCCATTAATGAATCAATTTCACGGTGACGCAATTCAATTTCACGTGCAGTTCCATCATAATCAAAAATTATAGGGGTATTTGCGTTTTGTCTTGCGTAGTGGTGAGCAAAGCCAACTTTTTCATAAATAACATCAATATCATTTTCATTAGCTGGTATAATATATCTACCAACATGGAAACGTAATTGAAAGTCTAATTTTTCGCTTATAACATTACTAAATTGTGCTACTCGGTTGTTACTATCTTCATCTTTATCAATGGCAAAAAGTACAACAAATGCATCTATACCAATTCTAGCACATAATTCATCATGATGATTTAAATCATGTTGGGCACATTCAGCAATTAATCGTAAAATTTTATCGCCTGTTTCCATACCATATACGCCATTAATGGTATTAAATTTCACAATATCTAGCTTAATTGCAACATATTTTTGTGAACCGCGTTTTTCCAATATTTCTTTTGCTTTTAGCTTAAATAATGATAAATTAGGCAAGCCAGTTAATTCGTCTATATATGCTAACTTCCATAATTTGTTTTTCATTTTTACTTGTATAATCAAACCTGTAATTAGGGCAAGGACAAGTAAAGTTAATAAGGTTATTGAACCTACAAGTACATTACCAGAATGTTCAGCAACAAATAATGCAGTTTCAGTTGCATTTGATATTTCAGTTGCACTATAAAATAGCATTTTTTCAATTTCTTTTACATCTAAAGCCGCTATAGCTTTATTAAAAATTGAAATAACCCTAGGGTCAATATCTTCTCGGAAAAGATAAGAAAAATCGTCCGTTTTTGCTAGCACACTTGTAATGGCAAAATATCCATAATCGCCTGAAAATAAAGTTTCGCGTACTGCATAAATATTCTCAAAAACATAATCTATCTCGCCACTATCAAGTGCAGAATACGCCTCAGAAACCGAAGGAAAAACAATAATTTCATTTTCACTAAAAGCAGTGCTTATATATTCACCGACAGAAGGGTGTAGTGCTGAGGAAGCTAAAATACTATTTTTATCAATCATTAAACTTTTACCAACAACAGCAATTGGTGTTGATAAATACACATCACTTGCTATAGCATTAAAGTCTTTGGCACGTTCTGCTGGTAAATCGAAGCTAAGAATAATATCTGCTTCTTTATTTTGTATTTTCTCTAAGGCCTGAGCAGAATTAATTTTATTTATGTATTCAAACTTTAAACCAGTTTTTTTAGCAATAAGGTTTAAAATTTCAAAGTTAATGCCTTGAACTGAATTAGTTTCTTCAATATATTGCTCAAAAGGTGGCCAGTATTGTTCATAGGCAACTTTTAAAGGCTTAGCATTATCTATAAAAAGAGCTATCTAAAGCAATAGCATTATTTGCAAACAAACATAAACATAAAGCTAATATAAAGCTAGTAAAACATTTAAAACGGGAAGAATAATAAACATGCTTTACAAGGTATAATTTACTAGACATATATGAAATATCTTTATGCAAGTTTATTTTTTTCTTTATTGTTCCCATTACTGTCACCTCAAAATGTAAAAACACAGAACTCTCACAATAAAACTCACGATTTAAATATAATATTTTGCATTCCATTTTGCAAGCTTAAATTCATAAATTCTTTATTTAACTTGTATCAATTACGTTATAAATATATTAATT
>CAYJFV010000075.1:0-7866 GCA_964369275.1 uncultured Desulfovibrionaceae bacterium | reverse complement strand
CTATGTATTACGGACAAAAAAATCCAGATAACAAAGAAAGAATTTCAAATTATATTTCTCAACTTCAAGATATACCTGAAAAACTTGAAAATTTACTTCCAAAACTTAATTCTAAAGCAAAAGAATTAGCTGAAATATACTATGAAGAAAAGCACTTCTTCTTCTTAGGGCGTGGTTATCAATATCCACTTGCTTTAGAAGGTGCTTTAAAACTAAAAGAATTGTCTTATATTCACGCAGAGGGCTACTCTTCTGGTGAAATGAAGCATGGGCCAATTGCTCTTATTGATAGTGAATTTCCATCATTTGTGCTAGCACCATCTGACGCTCTATTCCAAAAAGTTCGTTCAAATGTTGAAGCTGTGCAAGCACGTAAAGGAAGAACAGTTGTATTAACTGAAAATGATGCTCAAATTTCTGCAAGTCATTTATGGAATGTTGAATTACCTAAAGAGCAACCTTTACCATCTTTCTATATTTTACCTGCTTTACAGTTATTTGCTTACCATATCGCTGCTATGCGTGGTCATGATGTTGATCAGCCAAGAAACTTAGCAAAAAGTGTTACTGTTGAATAAATAATTCTGCATAACTACAAAAAAAAGCGTTTCTAGTAATAGAAACGCTTTTTTTATTACCTTATACCTACGAGGGATTTTCTAAATTAATGTCCAGTTATATTATATTTTTTCAATTTATACTGCATTAGCGAACGTGAAATTCCTAGTTGCTCTGCAGCTCTTGATTGCACAAATTCAGCCCTTACTAATGTTCTTCTAATCAGTGCAGCTTCAATTTTATCAAGCGTATCAGCTAGATTTAATTCAACAGGCAGTAAGTCAACAGCACTTTTAAATTGGCCATCTTCATCACGAATTTCTGGCGGTAAATCATTATCAGTTATTACTTCATCAGCACCTAAAACTAAACACCTTTCAAGCACATTTTGAAGTTGACGCATATTCCCTTCCCATTCATGTGCACATAAATAATTCAATGCCTCTGAAGAAAATCTTTTTTCAGGTAAGTTATAATCACTACATACTTTTTGTGTATAATACGCCACTAGTTCTGGTATATCTTCTCTTCTTTCACGCAGTGGTGGTGTTTCAATTTCTACAATATTGAGTAGGTAATATAATTCCTCTCTAAAACTTTTTTCTTGCACTAAAGACTTAATTGTATTTATAGAGCTTGCTATTACTCTTATATCAATTTTTATACTTTTAATTCCATTTATTCTTTTAACTTCTTTGGTATGCAGAATATCATATAATTGTAGTTGCATTGAGTCAGACAATTGGTCAATATCTTCAAAGAATATTGTACCGCCTTGTGCTTCTTCAATTTTTCCTCTTTTCACAATTTTATTACCTTCGCTTTGTGTTTCATAGCCAAGTAATTCTCTTTCAAATTCATCTTTATTGTATACTTTACAATTTATTGAAACAAATGGATTATTCTTTCTTTCAGATTCATAGTGAATAACACGAGCAATTACATTTTTGCCAGTTCCACGTTCACCATGTATAAGCACTGGAGTTTTTAACTTAGCAGCTTTTTCAGTATTGTTTCTAAGTTCCCATGATGATTTAGATTGCCCAATAATTTGATTAGCTGCAAAATCTCTTTCAATACTTTTTTGTAGTAATTTATATTTTTTGTTTGTTTTTACTAAGATTGATGCATTGCGTACAGATATTAGAAGTTCATCATTTGAAAATGGTTTTGTTATATAATCAAAAGCACCTTCCTTCATAATATCAACTGCTGATTCAATTGAACCAAATGCAGTCATTACAAGTACAGGAATATGTGGGTACATTTTTTTTACTTTATTTAAAACGTCTTTACCTGTCATTTTAGGCATTTTTAAATCTGTTATAATTATATCTACATCAGATTTTTCTAAAAAAGCCATACCTGTTTCAGGGTCAGCTATACTTGTAACAGAATAGCCATTATCTTGAAGTAAAGTTTCAAGAATTAATAAATAGTTCTTTTCATCATCTAATAGTAATATTTGTATTTTATCAGCCATTTTTTATCCTAGCAATTAGCTATTTTTTCGGAAAAGTTATTTCTATGCATGCACCATTAACTTGCTCATTAATATTTATATTATATATTTTCATGCTTGCATTATGTGCCTCAACAACTGAATAAACAATTGCTAAACCTAACCCTATACCCTCATCTTTTGTTGTATAAAATGGGTCTAGTGCTTTTGCCAATGCTTCTTCGGTGAAACCATGTCCATTATCTGTAATTTTTACAGTAACTAGATTTTTATGCTTATTCACTTCTATAATAATTGATGGTTTTTCTATACCCTCTAAAGCCTGTATTGAATTGGTTATCAAATTATAAAATATTCGATATAATAAGTTTTCTTCGCCTTTTATTGATATATTTTCATCTATATTCAAACCAAGATATATACCATTATCTATTATTTTTTGCTCTAAAAAGGTTATAGCTTTATGAATTACAAAAGAAAGGTTTACATTTACATAGTTTATTTTTTTAGGTTTTGCATAGTCAATAAATTCTGTAACTATGTTACCAAGTCTTTTAATTTCATCTATCATTATATCTAAAATTTTATTGGAAGACATATCAAGTGTTTCAGCATTCCTTGTTCTTAGTAGTTCGCTACTAGATTGTAGAATACCTAATGGGTTTCTAAGCTCGTGCGAAATAGAAGCCACAACTCGCCCCATACTTGCAAGTTTTTCTTGTTGGTATAGTTTATCTTCCAAGCTTTTATTTTCTTTAATATGTCGTTTTATAGACTGTGTAGCTCTTCCTGCAACGTATTGAACTATGCTAAAAAGAAAAATAACCGCAAAAAAGAATACGTAAAATATTGTTCTTTGTGCCCTTAGCACATCTTGATAGCTTGAAGAAATATCAATTGTAATACTTAAAATACCTAAAATAGATTCACTTTGAAAGGTTGTTGAAAATTCATCACTTATAGACAATGGAAAATAGATAGTAGCTAAAACCGAACCTTCCGGAACTTCAAATTGGAATAAAGCATCAAGCGTTGAAAGTGTATCGCTTTCATAGAAAATTAAATCTTGTTTTCCTTCGTATAAACTTGAATAGTTATCAATATTATTATCTTCTTTACCAACATATTCTGGCGTTGCCGAGTAAACACGTTGCCCATTTTCAGTAAGAATGGAAACATCGTTTATCTTTAAACCGCTTAACATTGAGCTTACGGTGTTATCAAGCAATTCATATTGTTCTTCGTCAGCTAAGGCAACATTTTCTCCAGAACGTACAACTTCTAAGGTAAATCGCCTAAACAATTGAGCATTGAAATCTTCCGCTAAAATTTCTAAATATGCTTCTTGAGAACGTACAATGTTATTATAAGTTGCTCTACCAATAAAAATTGACAACATCAAGCCAACAAAAATAATTAGCAAAGACGAAACCCATAAAAAATATTTCGCTATACGAATTGTTCTTTCATCGCTTTTTGTTCTTGCCATTGCTTACCTTATAATAATTATATTTCTAATATAATACGAAACTTTTTAACTAATTTTAAATGTCTTAATTTTCTCTAAAAAATATCTTAAAAATGTTTCACGTGAAACACTTTAAATTTCAATAGGTTTAAAAAAGTCTAAAGAAGTTCTTAAGAATGTTTCACGTGAAACTTAATTAACTACTTGAAGAAAGTTATTCTTTGCCATAATAATCTTTTGAAAATTCTTCTACAGAGCTATAGCCTAAAGAATTTAATTCTTGCTTAAGCTCCTCAACAAGCATGAATACGCGAGAGGGGTCAGTAAAGTTTGCAGTTCCAACTTGAATAGCAGAAGCACCTAAAAGCAAAAATTCTAATACATCAGTTGCATTAACAATTCCGCCCATGCCTATAAGTGGCACATTCACAGCCTTACGAGTTTCATATAAACAGCGTAAAGCTACAGGTTTTATGGCAGGCCCTGAAAGCCCACCAATAATATTGGCAAGTAAAGGCTTTCTTGTTTTAACATTTATTGCCATGCCTGAAACCGTATTTATTAACGAAAGAGCATCTGCACCAGCAAGCTCCGCAGCTTTTGCAATTTGTGCAATTGAAGTAACATTTGGTGTAAGCTTTACAATAACAGGTAGGCGTTTTGCAGCTTTTTTTACTGCTTCAGTAACCTTAGCACAAAGTTTTGCATCTTGCCCGAAAAGAACTCCACCTTCTTTTACATTTGGACACGACACATTAACTTCTAAACCAGCTATTCCCTCAACAGAATCTAAAATTGAAGCTAGCTCAGAATAGTCTTCAACGCTAGTTGCGTAAATATTTGCAAAAATTGGTAGGTTTTCATAGGGAAGAGTCGGAAGAATATGCTTTAGAAAATATTCAACGCCGTTGTTCTGTAATCCTACAGCATTTAACATTCCAGAAGATGTTTCTGCAATACGCGGTAAAGGATTACCCGCTCGTGGTTCTAAAGAAATACCTTTAACAAAAATTCCGCCTAAAGAAGTAATGTCGCCATAAGGCTCGAACTCTTTTCCATTTCCAAAAGTTCCAGAAGCTGTCATAATAGGATTTTTTAAAGTTAATTTCTTTTCAGAAGAAAATAAGTTCACTGTTGTATCAATTTGCATGCTTAGCTCCTAAAATTCTAAATCACTTGCCCAAAAAACAGGCCCCGAGGTACAGGTTTGAACTGGCAAGCCAGAGTTTTTTGCATCAGCCCACTTCTTGCTTGTTTTTGCAACACAACCTAGGCAAGCCCCAACACCACAAGCCATTTTATTTTCAAGCGACAATTGAGCTCTTACACCTAATTCATTAGATAAAGTCCAAATATATTTCAAAAACGGCTCAGGCCCGCAAGCAACTACAAGTCCTTGCTGATTTGCGTAATCAGTCATAGCATTTTTTATGGCGGTTAAGAAAACATCTAAATCTTCAGGTTTTTTTCATGAAAAACATCAACTTCAATGTGTTGAGCAATAGTATCAAGCGGGTAGTGTTCTATGTTATTTTTATGCCCGAAGAGCATGTGCAAGTTCGCTCTTGAGGGGTGTTGATCCATATATCCGCAAAAAGGAATTATTCCAATACCGCCAGCAAGCAAAAGAGTAGGTGTTGATTTTTCAATAGCAAAAGAAGTACCTAATGGCCCCCATACCAATACTGAGTCGCCAGATTTTAGTTTTGCTAGTTTTTCAGTGCCACGCCCAACAGTTTGAAAGAAAAGAATTAACCCACGTGATGTTACTCTTGCAATGGAAAAAGGTCTTGCCCATAGCATTTCGTTACCCCAATCTTTAGGGCGTACCATAACAAACTGCCCTGCTTTCCATTTTTTCCATTGTGCAGGGAAATCAGAGGGAAATTCTAGGGTTAAAGCATAGAATGATTGATTGTTTTCTTTTTGTGTTCCAAAGTGCACATTATCTAGCACCTTAAACTCTAGTCGAGCGGAAGAAAATGAGGTTTCCATAATTTTTCTCTTTTTGTTGATATATCGTTATTAATTATACTTAAATACATAACTTTCGTCAAGAAATAAGCATAGATATACTAAAAATAAAAAGCACGAATTTAACTTCAATGTTGAAGTAAAAAAATAAAAGGGTTTAAAGAAAAAACTTGTGTAAATGCGGAAAACATGCCACAAAAAAGCGTAGAAAACATTTTAACAAAAGAGTACATCATGCAAATAAACTTTCGTGAATATGTTTATGTAATATTACATGAAATTGAGAAAGATACACTAAACAATACCCTTGCAAAAACCTTCAGCAAAAATGAAATTAGCACTCAAGATAAAGCACTAATTACAAATTTAGTGTATCAAGTGCTTAGATACAAACTTCGTTTAGAATCATTGATAAAGCTTCACTCACATAAAGACGACTTGAATAAGAACGCCCATTTAATTTTACTTATAGCCTTATGTGAAATGTTTTTTATGACAAGTATTCCTGTTCATGCAAGCATAAACGAAGCGGTTAATCTTGCAAAGAAGCATGCCCCAAAAGAGGTAGCTTTAGTTAATGCTGTGCTTAGAAAAATTGATAAGATTTTCCCCGATAAAGAATTAGACGAAAAATTACTAAAAAAAGAAATAAAGTTTTTATACCCTAAAAAAACTCTACTAGAGCAAGACGCAACCTATGCTTCACTTCCATCTTTTTTATTAGATATTGTTCGCAAACAATATGGGCGTGATTTTGCACAAAGCTATTTAAATACCATGAATGACACTCCTTGGTACTCTTATAGATTTAATGCTTCTAAAGAAAATGTAAAGACAGCTCTCGAAAGTTTTATGCAAACAACCTCTTTATTTAAAGAACTTTCGGCATTTGGCTTATCGTCAGCGTATAAATTACCACAATTTGATGCATATTACGAGCAAGGTTTAGTATCAATGCAAGGGGCTAGTTCGCAACTTCTTACCTCTAAAATAAAGCCTTTTATACAAGATAAAAAAACTATTTGGGATTGCTGTTGTGGCGTAGGCGGTAAAAGCATACCCTTAGTCGAACAAGGAATACACATTTCTTATGCTAGTGATATCAATGAAAAAAGAATTGAAATATATAAAAAAGAACTTGATAGACTTGGTTTAGAAAGCAAGACAAAAATTTTTGTAAGCTCCTTGCAAGACGCAAATATTGAAAATGTAGATTGTATTATCTTAGATGCCCCGTGCAGTGGAACAGGTACATTAAATGCTAACCCTGACTTACGTTACAAAATTACAAAAAATTCTATTAAAGAAACGATAGAATTACAAAAAGAATTACTTGAAGTTGCCTATTCAAAGCTTACAAGTAATGGGGTAATTTGCTATATCACATGTTCATTAAACAAAAATGAAAATGAACTTTTACTTGAGGAATTTATTAAAGAAAAAGCTTTAATAGAACTACATAGTGAGTATATTTTCCCAACTGTATCTGGTGCGGACACATTATATTTAGCTGTACTACAAAAGCAATAACAGAGATAAAAAAATGAAATACACAATTATAGGTGCTGGTTTAGCTGGCAGTGAATGTGCATTAACATTAGCTAACGCAGGCTATGAAGTTACATTATACGAACAAAAACCACATAAGTTAACCGAAGCACATTCATCGCCATTATTTGGTGAACTTGTTTGTTCAAACTCTTTTCGTTCTGACGATAGCCTAGCTTCTGGTGTAGGACTTTTAAAAGAAGAAATGCGAGCTTTAAACAGCCCATTACTTGAAATAGCGGAAAAAGTAAAAGTTCCCGCTGGTAAAGCTCTTGCTGTAGATAGAACTCTTTTTTCAGAAGAAGTTACAAAACAAATTAAAGCTCATACAAATATCACCCTTATTGAAGAAGAAGTTAAAAATTTAAATGATTTAAATTTTTCAGAGGAACATAAGCTTATTATTGCTGCTGGCCCTCTTGCATCTGCTTCTCTAATTGAAAGCTTGCAAGGCATTATTGGTGAAACAAAGCTTTATTTTTATGATGCAATAGCACCTATTATTGAAGCATCTAGTATAGATATGGAGTATGCATTTTATGGTTCACGCTATGAACATGAAAAAGATGCTCCTATAGAAGAGATTAGAGCCGCAAGCGAAGCAGGCGATTATTTAAACTGCCCAATGAATAAAGAAGAGTACCTTGCTTTTTGGCAAGCCTTAGTTGAGGGCGAAAGGGTAGCTTCGCATAATTTTGAAAAAGAAATTCACTTTGAAGGCTGTATGCCAATTGAAGCTTTAGCTGATAGGGGTGAAAAAACATTGTGCTTTGGCTCATTAAAACCAGTAGGTTTTATAGACCCTAAAACAGGGCATAGACCTTGGGCTTTACTGCAATTACTTAAAGAAAATCAA
>CAYJFV010000074.1:0-7894 GCA_964369275.1 uncultured Desulfovibrionaceae bacterium | reverse complement strand
TTGCTTTGGCAAACAACTTCTGATGTTGAAAGAACAAATACAATGTATGTTGTTGCTGGAATAGGTTCTTTATTCTTAGGTTTGCTTATATCAGCAGGGTATTTTGCTATGAGCGAAATTATTCTTAGAATACTTCGCGTACAAAGGCGTTTACGTGCCTTTCATAATACCTTTAGCGAAAGCGGTAGCAGTGAAGAGGGCGTGAATAAAAAAAGTATAAAATTACACCGTAGCCCATTATAAATACTTTGTTGTAATTTGTAATAATTGTAAAAAAGAATAAAATATGTATATAAAAAAGAGCGTGTTTACGCTCTTTTTTATTTAATTCCTTTACAATTAAAGTTGTTTAGCAAAAGTTAGGAACACATAAGAAATATAAATAATTTGCTTTCCAATAATCAATTTTTGGATTTTGGAATAAGCTGATTTAATTGAGAATAAATTATGTTTGCATTAAACATAAATTACGTCTAATGTGTTTTCAGAATTTTTTATTAATTTGGATTTATTTATTATGACTCTTCTTATTATTTTCCCTGTCATTATTACCTATTTATATTTACGAGTTTTTTCAGCATATATTACAAAAAAACGTTATAAACTTTTAGCAATTTTTGTAATAGCTCTTTTTACATTTAGCATGCCGTTAAGTATGCTAATTACAAATGCTTTAGATTTTAAAAGTATTTTTATTGTAAGGCTAACGTCTTTAGTTTTTGGTATATTTGGCTTTTCACTAGCTTTTTTACTTATTAGAGATGTAATTTATATATTAGTATTTTTATATAATAAGGTTACAGGCAATGCCAAAAAATTGCTTAGCTCTATAAACTCAATAAAATGGGTATACGCAACTTTAGCTCCTGCTTTTTTACTTTCTACTTTTGGGCTAATTAATGCAATTCAAGTGCCAGATGTACGCGAAGTAAAAGTAACTATTCCTAACTTACCTGAAGACTTAAAAGGCTTTAAACTTGTTCAAATTACTGATACCCATATAGGAGCAGGCTTTGACGATAAATGGTTACAAGAAGTTGTTAATAAAATAAATGCCCTAAAAGCAGATATGATTGTTGGTACAGGTGATATTGTTGATGATAGTCTAAAAGATATTAAAGATGAAATATATCCTTTGCTAGAATTATCAGCACCTTATGGTGTATACTATGTTACTGGAAATCATGAATATTATGCTGGAGCTGAAGAAATTATTAATCATTTTGAATCTTTAGGTTTAAACGTTTTGGTAAATGAAAGTGTTGTGTTTGATATAGGCTCAGCAAAGCTAGCAGTTTCTGGCTTGCCAGATTTAAGGCACTATAGAAATAAAGGCACAGAAGGGCGTGATTATGATAAAACGCTTGCAAATGTACCAGATGATGCTGTAAAAATTCTCTTAGATCACCAACCCGTAGCCGCTAAAGAAAATGCTAAATACGGTTTTGACTTACAACTTTCAGGGCATACTCACGGCGGGCAAGTGGTGTTTATTCAACACCTTGTGGCTTCGGCTAATAATGGATATGTGGTTGATATGTATAATGTTGATGGTATGCAATTATATGTATCACGCGGTACAGGCTTATGGGGTTATGGAAGTTTAAGATTATTTGTTCCACCTGAAATAACATTATTTATTTTCGAGTAATGCATGATAGAACTTCATATTGAATTAAATAATAATTTTAGCCTTGAGCAAGCAATACACTTTGCACAAAGGGGAAAAATTAAGGGAGCAGGCTTTCTTGTTTCGTCTTTATCTATAACAAAAGAAGAAGTAAAGAATATGAAAGAAGTGCTTTCTTCGCTTTCACTTTTTAGCGATTTTGAAGCGTTTTTAGGGGCAAAAATAGCCTATGTTCCGCCAGCTTTAATTTCTAGCTATGTGAATGAAATGCGTGAGAAAGGCTTCGACTATGTGTGTGTGCATGGTGAAAATATTTTTGAAGATATAGCACAAGGAACAAACCTAGCCGCTATTTCTGCAAGGGCAGATATTTTGCTAAACCCAGGTAAGGTAGATAAACAGCTTTTTGAATACGCTAGTGAACTTGCTGTTGGTGGTAAAAAAACCGCCTTTGAATTTAATGTAAACCCTCTATTTTCCGCTGCAAATACAAAATTAGCTTGTTATGCTAAAGAATTTGATGTGCCTTTAGTGTGGGGAAATACAATAAAAGAAGATAAAGATATTCTTTATAGCTTAATAAAAAATCAGTACGCAGACTTATTTCTTTGTGACTCTGATTATGACTTGATTAAAAAACTAAATCACGATACTTTTAATTTTATACAGAGTCTAAAATCTTAAATAAACCTTAGTTTTAAGGAGAGCTTATGACTTCATCAATGATAATTATCCTTGTGGCATTTGGTGCTGTGTTAGTTTATGGAATAATTAAGTTGCTAAAAAAAGACCCTGAGGCTGAAAAACTAGCTCAAGAAGCGGAACAAGCCCAAGCACAAGCAAGCCAAAATGCAGCAAATGCTATGCCTCAAAACTTGAAAGAAATTTATGAAAGAGGCATGAATCCTACACAATATGCTGAACCTACTTTCTATACGCTTACAAAGTGTGTTCACTGTGGTAGGCTAGAAAAGTATTTAATTGCGAACTCAATTCCATATACAAAGGTTTTGTTAGATGATTTTGAGGGTGCTTCGCGTCAGAACATTCTAAGGGTATTGCGTGAATATAATGAACGTGGTTCTTTTCCAACTTTAGTAGCCCCAGATGGAAAAGTAAGCGTAGGCTTTAGAGAATGGAGTGTATACGATAATTTTATGCGTTACACAACTGATGCTGAAAAATTAGCAAAGTATGAAGAATCACTAAAGAAAAAATAAGATATAGTAAAAGGTAGAATAATATGCTTGATTTAAAATTATTACAAAAACAGCCTGAAATCGTTGCTGAGGCACTAAAAAGAAGAAATTCTAATATCTCTATTGATGAATTTATAGATTTAGATTCTAAACGTCGTGCATGTTTAGTTGAGGTGGAAACACTTAAAGCTGAACGCAATGCTGCTTCTGCAAAAGTTGCTCAGCTAAAACGCGAAGGGCAAGATTGTAGTAATTTATTTGCAGACCTTTCTGCTTTATCAGATAGAATTAAAGAACTAGATGTAAAAACAGAAGAAATTAAAGCACAAGTTGAAGCTTGGTTACTAACAGTTCCAAATATTCCAGATGCTTCTGTTCCTTATGGATTAAGTGAAGAAGAAAATAGGGAAGAAGTAAAATGGGGAAATATTCCTACTTTTTCTTATACTCCAAAAGAACACTGGGATTTAGGTGCAATTTATAAAGGCTTAGATTTTGAAACAGGTGCAAAGTTAGCAGGTTCACGTTTTTGCTTATCACGCGGGTGGGCGGCAAAACTTGAAAGAGCTTTAGCAAACTTCTTTTTAGATGTGCAAACAGAAGAGTTTGGACATGAAGAAATTCTTCCACCTTTAATGGTAAACCGTGCCACAATGCAAGGCACAGGGCAGTTGCCAAAATTTGAAGAAGACTTGTTCAAAATTCAAGATTGGGAATATTTCCTTATTCCAACAGCAGAAGTTCCACTAACTAACGTGTTTGCAAATGAAGCAATACCAGAAGAATTACTTCCTTTAAAATTTACAGCGGCTACACCTTGTTTTCGTTCAGAAGCAGGCTCTGCTGGTAAAGATACACGCGGTTTAATTCGTCAACACCAGTTCACAAAAGTTGAAATGGTGCATTTTGCTCATCCTGATAAATCTTTTGAACAATTAGAAATTATGCGTGGGCATGCTCAAAGTTTACTAGAAAGGTTAGAGCTTCCATACCGTACTATTACATTATGTACTGGCGATATGGGCTTTTCAGCGGCAAAAACTTACGATGTTGAAGTGTGGCTTCCTGGACAAAATACCTACCGTGAAATTTCATCATGCTCTAACTGTGTAGATTTCCAAGCAAGACGTGCAAATATTAAATTTAAGCCTAAAGGCGGCGGTAAAGCTGAATTTGTGCATACCTTAAATGGTTCTGGCTTACCAACAGGGCGTGCTTTAGTGGCAGTGCTTGAAAACTACCAAGAAGAAGATTGCATAAGAGTGCCTAAGGTATTGCAACCATATATGAAAACAGATGTTATTAGATAATCTATAAAATTAATAAATTATAAGCCTCATTTTTAAAGAAATGGGGCTTTTTTTATAAAGCATTTTGTAGGTTAAGGTATTTTTATAAAAAAGTTGTAGCACCGTAAAGGGCGGCATGTTCATTTGTGTTTAAATAAAGCTTCATTTCGCTAAGTTCTTGGCTAAATTTTGTAGAATTTGTAAATTCTTTATAGAAACTTTCGTTTAAAATATGGGCATGTTTTGCAATAATACCGCCACTTATCACTATAGTTTTTGCCATAACAGTTAATGCGTAATTGCGTAAAGCTCTTGCAAAGAAAATGCTGAATATTTCAAAAGCTTGTGCTGAGTTTGGAATTTCTTTAGGGGGTGTATGTACACTAGTTAAAAAAGTATTTAACTGGGCTAAACCCGAACCAGAAAGTACCATATCTATTGTTGGATATGTGGCTTTTTTCTTTTTTAAAAGGTAAGAGTAAAAATATTTTTCTATATCATTGTTTAATAGAAATGGAAAAACTTGATGCCCGCCTTCAGAAGGCAGTAAAATAAAATCTTCTGTGTTTTTCACAAGGCATGCAGAGCCTAAACCCGTGCCAGCTCCCATGACAACAAGCGGAAAAGTTGTTGAGCTTATATGATATTGTTCTTGATGAAATATAGGTGTAAAGTTTTGCGATATTGGGCTAATACACGCCATTGCTTGGGCTGCAAAATCGTTTACTAATATAATTTCAGGAAAATTAGAAAAATGATTATGAACTTCATTGATATCTATTACCCAAGGTAGGTTAGTATTTTTTAAATGTTTGCCATTTTGTACGCCCGTAACAGCAAATACACATTTTGCAATATTTTTATAATGAAAAGTGGGCATCGCTTTAAATAATTTTTCTAACAAATCAATAAAAGAACTTTGCTCTTGCGAGGCAAATTCAATGCTTTCAATAAGTGTATATTCCTTGTTTACAAAATCAACTAAGGAAAATCTTGAGTTTGTACCACCAATATCAGCAACAAGAAAATTCATATTTACTCCAAATTTATTATTTCAAATAAAATTAGTTGATTAGAATAGTGAACAAAAATAAAATATTAAATCGTTTAAATTCTTTACTTTAAATTACATTTGTGATACATATTGTAATAAGTTTTTGTTTATGAATTGCTTTATATTTTTTCTTTATTATAGCTTTTCGTTTTGTTTATAATTGTTTTTTGTGTCTTTTTTTGTCATAAAATTGTAATAATGTAATGTTACATATTGTTTATGTTTTTTTAGATTATATTAAGCCTTAGGATTTGTACAGAAGATTTTAGTTTACTTTATAGCATATTGAATTAGTTTTTATTGTTTTTTTTGCGGGAGCCTTAAGATGAAGTTTCGTTTCGATAAGCCTCAATGTCAGAATATTCGTAAAGCAATTAGAAAAGAGTGGATTCTCACAAATGGTCTTGGTTCGTATGCCTCTTCTACAATTTTGTCTTGTAATACACGTAAATATCATGGCTTACTTACACTAAATTTAGCAGAGCCTCCTGGGCGTTTTGTGCTTTTATCTACCCTTGAAGAATTTATATGTGCTGAGGGTAAAGAATTTAATTTTTCTTCAAGACAACACCCAGATGTATACTACCCTAAAGGTTATAAATACTTAGAAAGTGTTGATGTAAGCGAATGGCCAATTTTCGATTATAAGCTTGGCCCTTTACTTATAAGACGTGAAGTAATTATGCCCTATAATCGGAATATTACTCTATTTCGATATACAGCGTACATTTCAGAAGCTTGCCCACCGCTAAGCTTGAAGATTAATCCTCTTCTTGCTTTTAGGGATATGCACACGCTTACGTATGAAAATTACGATATTAATACAGTTACGCAAGATATACCACACGGCTTTATGATACAGCCATACAAATCTTTGCCACCTCTTTATATGTATGCAGAGGGTAGTAAAGGCATACGCTTTACTCGTGAACCAGATTGGTACAAGAATATATGTTATCTTGTAGAAGAGGAACGCGGTTTTAATAATCAAGAAGATTTATTTAAAGCTGGTTCTTTTGAAATTGCTTTAGAAATTAATAAGCCTGTATATTTAGCGGCTTCCTCAGAGCCTATTAGCGAGTCATTGGTAGATTTATGGGAAGCTGAATGTGCAAGAAGACATGAAATTAATGTGAAATCAAAAACGCTTTTAGAGCATTTGAATTATAGGGTAAATAATTTTATTTCTCGTTCCCCACAAAATCATCTTGAGCTTGTGGCTGGTTACCCTTGGTTTCAAGCATGGGGGCGTGACACATTAATTGCTTTGCCAGGTACAACATTTGCTACAGGCAGAATTGAAGAGGGTAAAGAAATACTTGCTGCAATGGCTAAACATTTAAAAAACGGGCTTATTCCTAATATGTTCTCGCCTGATGGAAATAATTCCTATAATACAATTGATGCTTCTTTGTGGTTTGTGTGGGCAGTGCAATTCCTTGAAATGTATACAAAAAATAAAGATGAAGAAAGTACAGAATTAGAATTTATTAAAGAAGTTTGTTATCCTGCTATTAATGAAATAATAAATTCTTATAAAAATAATGTGAATAATGCATTACCGCATGTCTTTGTAAATAAAGATGGTTTGCTATATTTTGGCGATGAAAGAACTCAGCTTACTTGGATGGACGCACACGCCTATGGTAAACCTGTAACACCTCGCTTTGGTTATGCGGTAGAAATTAATGCCTTATGGTACAATGCAAGGGCGTATTTAAAAGTTCTAGCAGAAAAATTTAATGGCGAACTTGAAGCGAATGACGATGATTTACGCCTAATGCGTGAAGCATTTCGTAAAAAATTCTGGGTAGAGGAAGAATATGTTGGCTATTTAGCAGATTCTAAGAATCATAGGGAGTTTTTTACTTCTATTCGCCCTAATCAAATTTTCGCAGTTTCTTTACCTTATTCAGTTTTAGATGAAAGCGATTGGCCGTCAGTAGTAGAAACTGTACGTTCGCACTTGCTCACACCTTATGGTTTAAGAACTCTTTCACCGCGTTGCGAAGAATATAAAGCCTCTTATAAGGGTGATAGCGATGAAAGAGATTCGGCATATCATCAAGGAACAGTATGGCCTTGGTTACTAGGTGCGTATACTGATGCTCTTTTACGTACAGCATGGGACGTAGATTCAGCAGTATATTATTTGTTAGAAACATTAAAACCACTGTTTTCAGAGCATTTAGCAGATGCAGGTTTGGGTACAATTTCAGAAATATTTGATGCCGACCCACCTTACTTGCCAAATGGTTGCATTTCACAAGCGTGGAGTGTGGCTGAATGCTTTAGATTACTGCAAAACTTACAAAAGGCTTCACCTAAAATCTTTAGTCAGTGGGAAAAACAAATTGGTTCGGAGTTTGTGTAGAGTTTATAATTTTTATTGCTAAAAGTAGTAACTAAAGCGGTTATTTGTTATAATGGAGGGTTTTAGTTTATGCGTGTTTTGATGTTCGGCTGGGAGTTTCCGCCTTACATAAGCGGTGGATTAGGTACCGCATGTTTTGGTATGACACAAGCATTAGTTCAATGTGGTGTTGAAGTTTCTTTTGTGTTGCCTAGTATTAAAGGTCAGCCCGATGAAGAAGCACATGTAGAACTTAAAAGTGCTTCAGGTACACATACTAGCAATAAAGAAGAAAATATATTTACTTCTTGCATACATGAACTAGGCCTTGAAAATGTTATGATATACCGTGCAGATAGCCCTCTTATG
>CAYJFV010000073.1:0-7930 GCA_964369275.1 uncultured Desulfovibrionaceae bacterium | reverse complement strand
AATAGCAATTCAAAATATCAACATGATTAAGCCAACAAATGAAGCAAGTATCACTGTTACTACTATAGAAGGGCAAACCGCACAAGCTAAATATACTGGAGGTGATGTACTAAGCCCACTTTATAACTATTCAGCAAGCTATAATTCTGCTAACGGCACACTCACACTAAAACAAACAAATAGTGTAAACCCAACAGTACAAGCAAATGCTGTTGCTGTTTCAAATGCAAGCACAAGTCAGTTTAGTACAAATACAAAGGCTTTTACACGCGTAAATCGTATAATGAATTTATCTAGCGATGTGCGTGCTGAATATATCAATAATCTTTATGCTTCTAATGATGCAAGTGCTATATCAATTGAAGCACGCCCAAGTACACAAGGCGTTTGGATTGACCCTTATTTCAGTATAGAAACAATTTCACCTGACAATGCTGATAAGTTCGACTATACTTCCTACGGCTTTGCAGGTGGTTACGATTCTTCTTTCCATAAATTAGGTAATTTAGATGCTGTTTATGGTGGTTACCTTGCTTTCAATATGGGTAATGCTGAATATACTCAAAACGATTTATCTCAAATGGAAGTTTCACTTGGTGGTAGTGCTACATTTATTATGAATAATTTATACTTTGGTGCAACTGCAAACCTTGGTTATGGTAGCAATGAAATTGAAAATACAAATGCTTCTAATACCTCTTATGGGGACGCGGACTATAGCACAATTAACGCTGGTGTTGCCCTTTTAGCTGGTTATAACATTGAATTAGGCAACTTTATTCTTCAACCAAATGCAATGCTTTCTTACGCAAGAATTGGCGAGGCAGATTACACAGCAAAAGGCGGTTTCAAAGTAGAAATGGAAGCAATTAACGCTTTTGAATTTGTGCCTGCTGTTCGTGCTACTATGAATTTAGAAAATGCTCTGCAAGTATATGCTGATGCAAGCGTAGCTATTGCCCTAAATAACGATGCTATTGTAAAAGTTGCAGGTATTGAAGCTCCTGAAATAAACCAAGGCATTTATACAGAACTAGGCTTAGGTGTTCAAAAAGACTGGACTTCTTTCTCGCTTTATGGCGAAGCAAATGGTAAATTAGGTTCACGTCAAGGTTTTGGAGCTAATGCAGGCTTTAAATACTATTTCTAAAGAGCTTAATTTGAAAAATAAATTATAATAAATGCCACAAGTAATAGGCTAACATAGCTTACTTGTGGCATTATTTTATTTAAATTCTCTTATGAATGTTTATTTGATACGGCAAAAAACACTGAAGAAACAAGGAAGAAACAAGCTATTATTAAAGGCAGTTGCACAACTTCACCACCTATTAGCCAACCTAAAAACAAGGCCACTACAGGGTTTACAAATTCATAAGAAATAGCAATCATTGGGCGTGTTTTTTGTAATAGCCAAAAGTATGAAGCATAGCCCACTAAAGTAGTAAGCGTTTGCAAAGTAAGATAAAATATAAAAGATGGGTTATACTCAATAGCGGATAAGCGTTCACCCACTAATAAAGCAAAAACTAAAGTTTCTAAACCGCCTATAATCATCATATAGCCAGTTGAACGTAAAATAGAAATACGCGTTGGAGAAGATAATTTTGTAGTTAAATGCGAACCATACACCCAGCCAAGAGTTGAAGCCAAAATTAACACAAAGCCTACTATAGAAGTTTCGCCATTTAAGCCTTGGTAATACTGCATATAGCTAATAGCAGCAAAACCTACAACTATACCAATAACTTGCATTATGCTTGGGCGAATTTTTGAAAAAAACCAATCCGAAAGAAGCATTAAAGAAGGCACAATACCAATAAGCATTGCAGTTGTGCCAGAAGCAACAGTTTCTTGCCCCTTAGAAACAAAACCACCGCCCATAACAATTAGGAAAAATGCTATTATTGTATAGTTTTTCAAATCTTTAAAAGTAAAGTCAAACTTTTCACCCATAAGGCGTGTAATAATAAGTAAAGCTATACCGCTAAATAACATACGTAAAAAAGTAAGCATTAACCCAGGGCAATACAAAAGGCTAAACTTTGCAATAATATAGCTTGAACCCCACGAGAGGTAGAGAAAAAATAAACAAAGAAGAAAGAAATATTTATTGTTCGTAATATTCATATTATAAATCTGCTTTAAATTTTACATTTTTTGCACAAAGCTATTTTCGCCTTGCAATTCGCCTATAGAACAGCGATATACCAACTTTATAAACATTGCAAGCAGTATTTTCATACTTTTGTTCTTAGGCTAAATTTTTATTTAATAAATAAAAAAAGGGAAACTCTAAAAAGAATTTCCCTTATTATTTTTATTAGGCTATTTTATTAGTCAACAACATTTAAGTTTCTGTGTTTAGATATAATGAAACCTAAAGAAGCAACACATAAAATACCAAGAATTAATGCAGGAATACCGCCAAGGTAAGAAAGCATTTTAATACCGTCTAAGCCAAGGTATGCAATGAAAATTAATGAAATAGTTGTTACCACACCACCCCAAGCAATTTTCATCATAACAGGTGCTTCTTGAGTACCGTCAGTAAGGCCTTGTGTTGAAATACCTGCCATAGCGTTTAGTGTAGAGTCAGTAGCTGTTACAAATGAAATAAATACAGCAAAAACATATATAGAACTAATAATAATAGCTAGTGGGAAGTCACTCATAACTGCATAAGTAGCAAAGCCAGGGCCTTTTTCATTTAATATTGCAAGAATATCAACTGTGCCTGTCATTTGTAAATAAATTGCTGTACCGCTAAGAATACTCATCCAAATCATACTAAAAATACTTGGAAGTACGAAAGTTGTAATAATAACTTGCTTTACGGTGTAACCATAAGCTAAACGAGCAAGAAAAACTGCTGTTACAGGTGCCCATGCCATCCAGTTAGACCAATAGAAAGTTGTCCAGCCTTGTGGCCAAGAATCGCCAGCGAAAGTACCAGTAAATAAAGCTTTGTCGAAAAGATTTGTTAAAAAGCCACCTAAAGCTTCTGTTGCACCATTAAAAATATATGCAGCAGGTCCAAAAATAACAAACACTGATAAAATTACTATATAAATATAAGTATTTAAAGTAGATAAATACTTAATACCTTTGAATAAGCCAGATTTAGCTGATAAAATAAAAGTTATACTACCAACACCAGCAACACTAACCCAAAGCATTGTTGTATTAGGAATACCAAAAACAGTATTTAAGCCACCACCAATATTTAAAACTGATGTACCAAATGAAGAAGCAATAGCAAAACAAATAGCAACAAGTGTAATAACGTCTATAACATCGTTTACTCTTTTTTCATGCTTATCTTTGAATAATGGGGCAATTTGTGAACCAATACTGTAAGGTTTTTTCATGTTATAATACACATAAGCAAACACAATTGTTGGCACTGTATAAAAAGCATAAGGCATAAATGTCCAGTGTAAGAACATTGTTTCCATAGCAAATTTTGCAGCATCTGCTGACATTGGCTCAATACCTAATGAAGCAGGTGGGTAAGCTAAATGGTAAATAGGCTCTTCTGTACCCCAAAATAAAATACCAGCGGCAATTGTTGTACATAGAACAATAAAAATACATGAATGTCTTGCCATTAATGGCTTTGCATTTGCACCGCCAATTTTAAAATCACCAAATTTTGAAAAGTATGCAGCACCAACCATAATAAGTGAAGCTACACCAGCCAAACTAAAAAAACCACCAAAAGTATTAATCATTACATCTTTTACATAAGTTGTAGATGATAAAAAGCCATCTATATCAAAAATAGCATAGATAATAGTAAGAAATATCAAGCCAAAAGCGGGCATAAAAACGCCCAATCTCAATCCGATTCCGCTTGAAGAACCTTGTTCACTCATATTGCTCATAAACCAAACCCTTACAACAAAAAAGTTACCCTTAATATGAAAGAATATAACCGCTCATAACGCTAGATTATTGCACCCTTTCATCAACCAAAAAACAAAAATAAATTTTCATATAGTACTTTATCATGCACATAAAAGCAGTATAATGTCAAGCTCGTTAAAAAAATCTTTTGCATATTTTTTAAATATCTTTTTTAATTCTGATATATTACGTATAAATGAAAATAAATTACCATAAATTAAAAAATACATTGACTTTTAGCTTTTATTGACTTAAAACTAAAGCAATTATGAGCAAAAAGTCGACATTTTTTACTAGCTTATTATACTTGTAAGTTTGCCTGATAAATGCAATTTTTTCTTTATAATTAATTAATTTAGCAACTAAGCTTTTTACTTGTTCGCTTTAAAAAGTTTCAATTGGTTTCTATATAGCTTAGCTATATTAATGTTTAGATAAAAGTAGGATAAATTATGAACATTACTGATTTCAACATGAATTTTTTCTCTCTAAAAGGGAAAAACGCAATTGTTACTGGTGGTAACACTGGTCTTGGTCAAGCTTTCTCATTAGCACTAGCAAAAGCTGGTGCAAACGTTTTCGTGCCTAGCATTATGGATGATGATGGCACAACAAAAAAACTAATTGAAGCTGAAAACGTAAAATATATCTTCATGGAAGCAAATATCACTGCTGAAGGTATGCCAAAAGCAATTATTGAAAAATGCGTAAACGAACTTGGTTCAATTGATATTTTAGTAAATAGTGCTGGTATGTGCAAAATTGCAGAAGTTGAAAACTTCACCAGAAAAGAGTGGGATCCTATGATTGATCTTAACCTTACTGCTGCTTTTGAACTTAGTTATGAAGCTTCTAAATTTATGATTCCACAAAAAAGTGGAAAAATTATTAATATTTGTTCAGTGTTCACTTTCTTAGGTGGGCAATGGGCGCCTGCGTATGCGGCTACTAAGCACGGTATTGCTGGCTTTACAAAAGCATATTGCGATGAGTTAGCACAGCACAACATTCAAGTAAATGGTCTTGCTCCTGGCTATTTTGCAACTGCAATTACAGAAGCAACAAGAAGTAACCCTGTTACTAACCAAAGAGTGCTTGACCATATCCCTGCTAACCGTTGGGGTGAAGTTGCTGATTTAATGGGTACAACTGTATTTTTAGCTAGTGCCGCTTCTGACTATGTAAATGGTCATATTCTTTCTGTTGATGGCGGTTATTTAGTTCGCTAATTTTAGAAATTTTAGCATTTAGCAAAGAAATTTCTTTCACAACAATAGGTTTGGCAATATAGTGAAAAATAAATATATATTAGGTGTAGACGGCGGCTCACAAAGTTCAAAAATTGTTATCTTTGACTTAGAAGGTAATATTATTTGCGAAGGCAAAGAAGAACTAAGAGCAATGCATCTTGCAGAAAATGGCGTTGTTGAACACCCTGACGACGATTTATGGACATCAATTGTAACAGCTTTTGCAAAAACTTTAGCTAAGTTCGATGGTGATGTGAACGATATTATTGGTATTGGACTTTGCACTATTCGTTTTTGCCGTGCATTATTAAAGGCTGATGGAACTTTAGCTCAACCAGTAATGAGCTGGATGGATCAAAGAGTTTCAAGAGTGCATGAACCAAACCCAGAAGTAAAGTATGTTACAACTTCTTCTGGCTATATAACACATAGATTTACAGGCAAATTTGTAGATTCAGCGGCAAACTACCAAGGTGTTTGGCCAATGGATACAGACACTTGGAACTGGATTGAAGATGAAGAAAAATTTGCAAGCTTCAATCTTACCCGTGACATGTTGTTTGAACTAAAAATGCCTGGTGAAATTTTAGGGCATGTATCACAAGAAGCTTCACAAGCTCTTGGTATTCCTGCTGGTATTCCAGTAATTTGTACCGCAAACGACAAAGCTACCGAGGCACTAGGGGCAGGCTTATTGAAAGATAACGAGCTTCTAATTTCCTTAGGAACTTACATTGCAGGTATGATTAACGGCAAAGAAAACCCAAAAAACACAACAAATTTTTGGACAAACTTTGCCTGTATGCCTAATAAATATCTTTACGAAAGTAATGGTATTCGCCGTGGTATGTGGACTGTAAGCTGGTTTAAAAACCTTATTGGCCCAGAATTTTACGAAAAAACAAGAATTACAGAAGAAAAACGCGAACATATATTAGAAGCCGAAGCAGAACTTGTACCAATTGGTAGCGACGGGCTTATGATTGTTCCTGATTTTCTTGCTCCTACCCATCAATTATACAAAAAAGGCGTTATGCTTGGGCTTGATGCAAGGCATACACGCGGTCATATGTATCGCTCTATTTTAGAAGCAATTGCAATGACTATGAAATGTAGAATTGATGAAATGTGTGAAGAATTAGGCATTTCTTATGATAACCTAATTATTACAGGTGGCGGCTCTAACAGCGATTTATTCATGCACATTTTTGCCGATGTTTTTGGCAAAAAAGTAAAAAGAAATGAAGTAAATGGCTCAGCTGTAATTGGTTCAGCTATATGTGTAGCGGTTGGTTTAGGTGTGTATAATAGCTTTGATGAAGCTGTTGAAAAAATGGTGAAATTCAAAGATACTTTTGAACCAAAAGCTAAAAACACCGCTTTATATAAAGATATTATAGACAATGTTTATAGTCAAATTTCTTTATATACTGATGAAATACTAAAAAAATCTTACGAGATTTTCAAATAGTCAAAAAACTTAGTCTATCAAAATAAAATAGGCTAAAAGACAAAAAAAAGGATATTTATTATGTTAGATAAACAAGCCATTGTTGATAACCTTATAGCCCTAGTAGGTAAAGAAAGCGTTGTAACAGACCTTGAAGTTTTAAAAGCAGCTAGTGTTGACCGCTTTAGAAAATTCCCGACTGTTTTCGACATTTATACTCTTCCATTCCCTGCTGCATTAGTTTATGCACAATCAACAGAAGATGTATCAAAAGTATTAAAATTCGCGAACGATAATAATATAAATGTTGTTCCAAGAACTGGGCTTTCTTCAATTGAAGGCGGTTTAGAAACTACAGTTGAAAATACTATTGTTTTAGACGGCTCTAAAATGAAAAAAGTAGTTAAAGTTGATGAATACAACATGCTTCTTACTTGCGAATGTGGCGTACTTTTAGAAGACATCGAAAATGTAATGAGAAAACAAGGTCTTACAACAGGTCACTCTCCACAATCAAAACCATTAGCTCAAATGGGTGGTTTAGTTTCAACAAGAAGTACAGGGCAGTTCTCTACTTTATACGGTGGCATTGAAGATATGCTAGTTGGTGTTGAAGCTGTTTTCCCTAATGGTGAAGTTACAAGAATTAAAAACGTTCCACGTAGAGCCGCTGGCCCAGATTTAAGACACGTTATCATGGGTACAGAAGGGGCTTTATGCTTCATTACCGAAGTAACAGTAAAACTTTTCAAATACCGCCCAGAAAATAATATCTTCTTAGGTTACTTATTAGACGATATGAAAACAGGCTTTGAACTTCTAAGAAACGTTATGGTTGAAGGTTTAAAACCATCAGTTGCTCGTTTATACGATGAAGAAGACGGCGATTATTATTTCTCTCACTTTGCTAATAACAAATGTGTTTTAGTTTTCATGGCAGAAGGTATTAAAGAAATTGCTGAATTTACAGCAAATACGATTGATAGAATTGTGCTTGAAAGCGGTAAAGCTCAAAAAGTAGATAGCAAATTAATAGAAACTTGGTTCAATGGCTTAAACTGGTTCCCTGAAAAAGTTGTTGAAGAATATGCTTTAATCAAGCAAACAAATAACGTTGGTTTCACAACTGAAATTTCAGGCAACTGGGACGTTATCAACGATATTTATGAAAATGTGTGCAAACGCGTAAAAGCTGAAATTCCTGATCTTACTATGATGGGCGGGCATTCTTCACACTCTTATGTAAACGGTACTAACGTGTACTTTATGTACTATTACAACGTAGTAGACGTAAAACCAGAAGAAGAAATTAGCAAATACC
>CAYJFV010000072.1:0-8077 GCA_964369275.1 uncultured Desulfovibrionaceae bacterium | reverse complement strand
AATTACTTTCTACTTATATTTTCGTGGCTAAGGTAATTAACGGAAGCTGGACTAGTAAATGGGAGTCAAGTACAAACGGCAATACGTGCAACACTTGTTATCGCAAGTGAGAAAAACAGTTAAAGAAACTATACAACTTCCTCACTTGTGTAACAAGTGCTGAAATTTTACACTAGAGTAACTTACCATTTACTAGTCCAACTTCCGTTAATCGCCTTAGTCACGAAAATTCATGTAGTAAATTAATTTTATGACACACTCCAAAAATATCAAAAGCTGATTTCAAATTGTATTGATATTTCTTTATGATTTTTGGGCTAAAAATTTACTTGCAATAGATGTGAGTGTGTGTTAAAAAACTTGTTTGTCGTGCCATTTGGCATAGCACAACGCAAATATAAATCACTTTTTCAGGAAGACTTTATGCAACACTCAATTGAAACTCCATCAAGCGTTACAAGAAAACTTATTATTAATTTTGAAGCTGACGATGTTAACAAATTTTTAGACACTGCAATTAAACAAATTTCTAAATCTGTAGATTTACCTGGTTTTAGAAAAGGTAAAGTACCAGCAAATATTATTGAAAAAAAATATTTTGAAGATGTTCGCTCACGTGCAACAGACGAAATGATTAACTCAAACATTCAAAAAATTCTAGCTGAAGCTGATTTACACCCAATTTCACGTATTGAAACTGTTGAAATTGAAGGCAATGAAGCAAATGAAGTAAAGCGTGATGCTCCTTTCAATTTTGCATGTTCCTTTGAAGTATTACCAGAAATGAAACTTCCTGAATTTTCTGAATTAGAAGTTACATTACCAGAAGCAATGCCAGATCCTAAAGAATTTGAAGCTTTAACACATAGAATTAAACAAACTGGTGCTACTTTAGAACCAGTTGAAGAAGCAAGAGAACCACAAGATGGCGACATTTGTTTAATCGATGTTGACGGAACTTTTGAAGGTAAACCAGTTCCAGGCATGAAAGGTGAAAACATTCAAATTCAAATTAAATCAGATATTCCTAATGCAGAAACTGATGTACAGCAAATTGTTCGCACAATGAAAGCTGGTGAAACTACAAACGGCAAAATTAAAGTAAGTGAAGAATACCCAGACCCAACTTACCGTGGGCTTGAAATAGACATGAATGTAAAACTTCACTCAATTTCTAAAGAAATTCTTCCTGAATTAGATGATGAGTTTGCTAAACGCTTTGGTTTTGAAAACCTAGCAGGTTTAAATGGCTTTATTACTGAAAATGTAATGACTCAACAATTGCAAAAAATCAAAGCTGATGCACAAGCTCAGCTAATGGATAGCATTTTAGAAAAATTAGACTTTGAAGTGCCACCATCTTTAATTGCTCAGCACAAGCACGAGCAATTAATGGAAGCACGTAACTTCTTAGCTTCACAAGGGCAAGATGCTCAAGGTGTAAGCGAAACTATTTCAAGAATGGAAGCTGAAGCTGAAGAAGAAGCGATTAAACACGCTAAAGCTCAAACTTTCTTACTTGCAATTGCATACCGCGAAAAACTAAATATTTCTGAAAATGAAGTACAACAATACATTTACCAAGCGGCACAACAATCAGGGCAAGATCCTAAAGTAATTATGGAAAGATTGTACCAAAATGGTGCTATCAATGATGTTTCTGAAAGATTACTTGCTTCTAAAGCATCTGAATTAGTTTATGCTAAAGCTAATAAAGTTATTGTTGACAAAGACGGTAACAAGGTAGAACCTAAAACTCCTGAAGACTTTGAGGCTAGCATTAAAAAAGTAGCTGACGAAGCTGAAGCGAAAAAAGCTGAAGAAGCTGACGCTTAATTTACGTTATTTTAACACTTGAACTATAAGCTCTTAACGCGTATAATCGCGTTAAGAGCATTTCCTATAAAATGGAAGCTAAAAAAAATATTTTTTTGTAGTAAATGCTTTTAATTGGCATACACAAAGAAGGAGCAAAACATGGGTTACAACATTCCAATAGTTGTTGAACAAACTGGGCGTGGCGAGCGTTCTTATGATATTTTTTCACGTCTTTTAAAAGACCGTATCATACTGCTAAATACTCAAGTAGATGATGCTTCTGCTTCTCTTATTTGTGCACAATTACTTTTCTTAGAATCACAAGACCCTGAAAAAGAAATACATTTTTACATTAACTCACCTGGTGGTTCAGTATCAGCAGGGCTTGCAATTTATGATACAATGCATTTTATTTCACCGCCTGTTGCAACTGTTTGCATGGGTTCAGCTGCAAGCATGGGTGCATTTTTACTAGCAGGTGGCGAGCCTGGAATGCGTTATTCATTACCAAATGCACGCATTATGATTCACCAACCCTCAGCAGGTGTAAGTGGGCAAGTTACTGATATGGATATACATGTTAAAGAATTTGCACGTACAAAACAAAAATTAAATAAGATGCTTGCTGAAAACACAGGGCAAAGCGTAAAGAAAATTACAAGTGATACTGAACGTGATAACTTCATGTCTCCTGAAGAAGCTTTAAAATACGGTATTATCGACCATATATTAACTTCAAGGGCTGACTTAGGAACAAAATAATGCCAGATAAAAATAATAAACATAAGGGCAGAATATGCTCTTTTTGTGGAAAGAATGAATATCAAGCTCGTTTCTTTCTTACTCAAGATGATGTTGCGATTTGTGATACTTGTATACAACGCACACATGATCAGCTAAACCATGCAGAGGTTCTTACTCAAACAGTAGAAGAAGAAGCTTTGCTTCTTCCAACTCCGCATGAGATTAAAGGGAAGCTTGATGAATATGTAATTGGGCAACACCAAGCAAAGAAAATTCTTTCTGTTGCAGTTCATAACCACTATAAGCGTGTATTTTCTGAGCTTAGCAAGCAAGATTTAGACGCTAGCCTTGATGATGTTGAGCTTGAAAAAAGTAACGTTTTACTTGTTGGCCCTTCGGGTTCAGGTAAAACATTGCTTGCACGTACGCTTGCTCGTATTTTGAATGTACCATTTGCTATTGCTGATGCTACAACACTTACAGAAGCAGGCTATGTTGGTGAAGATGTTGAAAATATATTAGTTCAATTACTGCAAAATGCTGAATTTGATTTAGAAAAAGCGGCTCGTGGTATTATTTATATTGACGAAATAGACAAAATTTCACGTAAAAGCGAATCAGCTTCACTTACTCGTGATGTTTCTGGTGAAGGCGTTCAGCAAGCTTTATTGAAAATTATTGAAGGCACAATTGCAAACGTTCCACCTAAGGGCGGAAGAAAGCACCCACAACAGGAATTTTTACGTTTAGATACGTCAAATATCCTTTTCATTGTTGGCGGAGCATTTGTTGGTTTAGAAAAAATTGTTGAACAGCGTACACGCGGTTCAGGCATGGGCTTTGGTGCTAAAATTTCTAGCAAGAAAGATACTAGCATGAGTGAACTTTTAAGTAATCTTCACCCGTCAGATTTAGTTCAATTTGGGCTAATTCCTGAATTTATTGGGCGTATTCCAATTATTACTAATATTGATGAATTAGACGAAGAAGATTTAGTACACATTCTAAAAGAGCCTAAAAATGCTTTAACAAAACAATATCAAAAATTATTTGCTATTGATGGTGTTGAATTGCAGTTCGAGCAAGCGGCACTTCATGCAGTTGCTAAAGAAGCGATTGAGCGTAAAACAGGGGCTCGTGGTTTGCGTAACGTGCTTGAAATAATTATGCTTGATATTATGTATAATTTACCAGAAGTAAAAGATTTAAAAACCGTTATTATTACAGAAGAAGTAATTAATGGTGGTGAACCGCTTTATATAAAAAAGTAATTGGCTAGTCTTTTATAAAAATTAAAGTTAAATATAAAGATATTATAGGTGGAGTATGGCATACTTCGGACAAAATACTGAAAACAATTCTCAGCTAAAGCTTCCTTTTATGACTTTACGTGAAGTTGTAATGTTTCCTAAAGCCATAATTCCGCTTTTTGTTGGTAGAGAAGCTTCGATACGAGCAATTGAAAACTCACTCTCCGACTATAATAAGCATATCTTCTTGGTTACACAAAGAAATGCAGAAGAGGAAAATCCTGGTCCTAAGGATTTATATACCGTTGGTGTAGTTAGCAGAATTTTGCAACTTTTGCATTTGAACGATGGCAGCATAAAAGTTCTTTTTGAGGGTATGTACCGTGCTAAATGGACAGGCATTTCAGATGATGAATTGCACCCATTTGGAAATGGTATTGTACCACTTGTAAATACAACACCTTTTCATGATGTAATAACAACTACGCAAGAAAGCGAACCTTTAGTGCGTACTGTGCTATCAGCTCTTGATGATTTTACACGCGTAAACAAGCGTTTTAGCCACGAGCATAAGGCGGCTTTATCGTCCTTGCACGACCCTGCCCGCCTTGCCGATGCTTTAATTCCGCATTTAAAGCTTCCTTTTGCTGAAAAGCAAGCGGCATTAGAAATTATTAATCCTCTTGAAAGGTTAGAAAAAACTTTTACATATCTTACAATCGAGCTTGAAATGCTCAATTTAGAAACAAGTATTAAAAACCGCGTAAAATCTCAAATGGAATCTAACCAACGCGAATACTATCTAAATGAACAAATCAAGGCTATTCAAAAAGAAATGGGTAATGATGATGACCCAATGATTGAATTTAACGAGATTGAAGAAAAAATAAAAGCAAAAAATATGCCTGAAGAAGTGCAAGCAAAAGCTCTAAGAGAGCTTAAAAAACTTCGCACAACAACGCCTTCTTCTGGTGAATATACAATAATGCGTAACTATATTGATTGGATTTTAGACCTTCCTTGGAATGAGCTAAAAGAAATTCATATAGATATTGATAATGCTCGCAAAATATTAGATAATAGGCACTTTGGTTTAGAAAAACCAAAAGAAAGAATTATTGAATACCTTGCTGTGCAAAAAATGGCAGAGAAGAATAATGTTCAAGGATTAAAAGGTCCTATCTTATGTTTAGTTGGGCCTCCTGGTGTGGGTAAAACCTCGCTTGCTCGTTCAGTTGCAGAAGCAACTGGGCGTGATTACGTGCGTTTATCGCTTGGTGGTGTGCGTGATGAAGCTGAAATTAGAGGGCATAGACGTACCTATATAGGGGCAATGCCTGGTAAAATTCTTGCATCGCTAAAACGTACTGCATCAAATAACCCACTGTTTTGTTTAGATGAAATTGATAAAATGACTGCCGATTTTAGGGGCGACCCCTCAGCGGCATTATTAGAAGTGCTAGACCCTGAACAAAATTCAACCTTTGCTGATCATTATATTGATGCAGATTATGATTTATCGCAAATTTTCTTTATAACTACTGCAAATAATTTAGGTTCTATTCCTCCTGCTTTAAGGGATAGAATGGAAATTATAACGCTTCCATCTTATTTAGAAACTGAAAAAGTACATATTGCTAAAGGCTTTTTACTTCCAAAACAAATTGAAGCTCATGGATTAAAGTCAGAACAAATTCAAATAGATAATAATGTTTTCTTAGATGTTATACGTTATTATACTCGTGAATCTGGTGTGCGTAATCTTGAGCGTGAAATTGCAACTTTATGCAGAAAAGCGGCAATTACACTATTAGAAAGTAAGAAAAGTGTTGTGCATTATACACGCAAAAATATAGCTAAAGCTTTAGGCGTGCGTAAGTTCCGCTTTGGTTTACGTGAAGAAAGCGATAAAGTTGGTGTTGCAACTGGGCTTGCTTTCAATGATAGGGGCGGTGAAATATTACATATTGAAACTGTTCTTATGCCTGGAAGTGGGCAAATTAGCACAACAGGGCAACTTGGCGATGTAATGAAAGAATCGGCTAAGGCGGCTTTTTCATACCTACGTTCTCGTTCTGATAAGTTTGGGCTAAAAGATAATTTCCATAAAGAAATTGATATACATGTACACGTTCCAGAGGGGGCTACCCCTAAAGACGGCCCATCAGCTGGTATTACGCTTGCAACAAGTATAGCTTCTGCACTTCTTGGTATACCTGTAAGAAAAGACTTAGCTATGACAGGTGAAATTACTTTGCGTGGCAGGGTATTACCTATTGGTGGCTTGCATGAAAAGCTTCTTGCGGCTAAGCGTTCAAATATGAAAACTGTGCTTATTCCAAAAGACAATGAAAAGAATTTGGCAGATGTTCCAACTGAAATTACTAAGGCTTTAGAAATTCATTTTGTTGAACATATTGATGAAGTGCTTCCTTTAGCTCTTTGTGCAAGTACAGAGGAAATTTATGTAAAAGAAAATGACGACTTAGCTTTGCATAAAAAATTAAAGTCAACTAATGCTGAAAATGTAGTGACAAGACAGCGTAAATCTACTAAAACAAAATAAAGAAATAATTAAATTTTAACTAATTTAACCATATAAAAGGATACAATTATGAGTGCAAGTGATGCAAGACTTAATGCAATAACTGCGGTTATTAACTTCAAAAAAGATTCTTCACTTTCGTATGAAAACCCACTTGAAACTTTTGGTTCTCGCGTTTTTGATGACAAACAAATGCAAGCATGCCTACCAAAGCAAGTTTATAAATCACTACGTAAATCTATTGTTCACATGGAGTCATTAGACCCAGAAATAGCTGATATTGTTGCAAATGCAATGAAAGAATGGGCTATTGAACGTGGAGCAACGCACTATACACATATTTTCTATCCACATACCGGTTTAACCGCTGAAAAGCACGATTCTTTTTTAAATGTTACACCCGATGGCACCGCAATTGGCGAACTTTCAGGCACTAACCTAATTAAAGGTGAAGCCGATGGTTCAAGCCTACCAACAGGCGGGCTTCGCACAACTTTTGAAGCACGTGGTTACACCGCATGGGATATTACTTCACCAGCATACTTATTAGAACACGAGGGCGGCCGCGTACTGTGTATTCCAACCGCATTCCTTTCTTGGACAGGCTTTGCACTTGATAAGAAAACTCCTCTACTTCGTTCGCTTCAATCTTTAAATAAAGAAGTAAAAAGATTATTGAATATCTTTGATATTGAAACAAAGCTTCCAATCACTTCAAATGCGGGGCTAGAGCAAGAATATTTCTTAATCGACAGAAACTTCTACTTTGCAAGACAAGACTTAGTGAATACAGGGCGTACTCTTTTTGGTGCAAAACCACCGCGTGGACAAGAAGATGAAAACCAATACTATGGCGTAATTCCACGTCGTGTACTGTCATTTATGAGCGATGTAGAACAAGAACTTTATAAATACGGTATTCCAATTACTACACGTCATAACGAAGCAGCTCCTTCACAATACGAGCTTGCTCCTACTTATGAAGCGGCGAATATTGCTTTAGATCATAACCAACTTATTATGACTACCCTTAAAGGTATGGCTAAACGTCATGGTATGTATTGCTTATTACACGAAAAACCATTTGCAGGTATTAACGGCTCTGGTAAACACTTAAACTACTCAATCGGTAGTTCAGAAGTGGGTAACTTGTTCGACCCAGGCGATACTCCGCATGAAAATGCTCAATTCTTAGTATTCCTTTGCTGTGCTATTCGTGGTATTCATAAATTTGGTGCGTACTTACGTGCTACTGTTGCAACAGCTTCTAACGACCACCGCTTAGGTGCAAGTGAAGCTCCACCTGCTATTATGTCTATTTTCTTGGGCGACCAATTAACTGATATTCTTGAACAATTTAGAGCTGGTAAAGAAAATAAATCACGTAAAAAACGTATGATGCACCTAGGGGTTGATAGTTTACCAACACTAGCAGCTGATAGCGGCGATAGAAACCGTACTTCACCTTTTGCATTTATTGGTAACCGTTTTGAGTTCCGTGCTCCTGGTGCTTCACAGTCTGCTTCAGAATCACAAGTTGGTTTAAACTTAATGTTTACCGAAGCCTTAGACTATGCTTCTACTTTCTTAGAAGAACAAATTAAGAATAATAAAAAAGACTTATGGTCAGCAGTTCAAGAATATATTGAACATACAATGGAAGAACATGCCGCTGTTATTTTCAATGGCGATGGCTATTCAGATATTTGGCATAAAGAAG
>CAYJFV010000071.1:0-8164 GCA_964369275.1 uncultured Desulfovibrionaceae bacterium | reverse complement strand
TTGAATGTAAAACAACTGAACATAAAATATATGTTAAAGACGAGGTAAAATTAGCACAAAAGAAATTTATGGAAGATAATGGAATTGATTTTTCAAAAACTATTATAGCCATGAATGTAACAACGCGTGATGAAAGCAGAAGTTATGCTTATATGTTTCAGATTGTAAATGAAGTATTAAAAAAATATGACTGTCAAGTTATTTTAGTTTATACTCCTGATGAATTGCAAGCAATGGAATTAATATATGAAAAACTAGAAGAAAAAGATAGAATTTTTACAAATTTTAAGCCTAAAAGCTCAAAAGAACTTGCTATTATGCTAAAAAATTGTGATTATTTTATTGGACATCAAGGTGGAGCAAGGCATTTAGCCGAAGCCGTTGGAATAAAAACCTTTTGTTTAATAGACCCACGCAGTGTTAAAAAACTTTGGATTATTAATGAAGGTGAAAATCATCAATGTATAGGTGTTGATGATGTTAATGTTGAAAAATATGAAGATATACCACCAAACTATGTACTTAATAAAATTGATGATTTTATAAAGCGGAAATAAGGAAAATATGGAATATATAAATAAAATTCCTGATTGGGATGGAAAAAAAATTCTAATTATCCGACTAGATAGATTAGGTGATCTTATTATTTCAACCCCAATAATGCAAACGATTAAAAATACATATCCAAATTCTCAAGTAGATTTATTAGGTTCAAGTTTAAATTGTGCTTTAAATAATTACTGTAATTATATTGATAATGTGTATACTTATAATAAAAAGAAAATTTTTAGCAATTTTAAACTTCTTCTTTCCTTACGTGCTAAAAAGTATGATGTTGTAATTTGTTTAGCTCCGCAATCAAGAAGTGCTAATTTTTTTGTAAAATATATTAATGCCCGTGTTAGAGTAGCCGTTTTTGAACCGCCTGAAATTTGCAAGAAATTCTATACTCATTCAAGTTTAGCTGTTCAAGAAAGTCATGTTGCTAAATTTTATCAAAAAAGTTTAGAACAAATGGGATTTAGTGTTTTATCAAACCTTCCAATAATTAATGTTCCACAAAATATTATTGATAAGGTAGAAGCGAACTATCCTACAAATTCTAAAAAAATGCGTATTATAATATCAATTGGTAATATAAAAAGACCGCATAAAAGGTGGGATATTAAAAAATATTCAGATGTTGTTAAACATTTATATGAAAAATATAATAAAGATGAGCAATTACTTGATATATTTCTTATGGTTGGGAAAAGTGACTTAGCCTTATTAGAAGAATTTACTAATGCACCAAAAGAATATTATACTTTGTATATAGGTACTGATATTGGTGAAAGTGCTGCCCTTATTGATAAATCTAATTTATTTATATGCACATCATCAGGGCCAAGTCATATTGCGGCTTCAACTTCTTGCCCAATATTATCGCTTTTAAATCCGTATATGTATGAGGTATGGCGACCACTTCGTGAAAATGATAAATGTATAGTAAATGAAAATATACACGATATATCAGTTGAAGAAGTTGTTGAAAATATTGAATTATATATTAAAGAATGGCAGCAATAAAATAAAAACCTATGATTAGCTTTTATGCAATCATAGGTTTTTTTTATTAACTATTTTTTATAAAATTATAGTAAGTTTTTGCGTAATTCTGCACCGCTAAATGGTGAAAGATATGCTGGTGGAACATCAAATACAGTAAATGCACCTTTTGCACCATGTTGTTGTAATCTCATATTAGCACGAGCGTAAGCAACTAAAACAGAAGCTGTAAATTCTGGGTTAGAATCTAACTTTAATGAATATTCGATTAAGTGTTTAGTTTCACCGTTTACGCCACTTTCTCCGCTTCTTAGAACAAAACCACCATGTGGAATACCACTATGCTCTTTGTTTAGTTCTTCTTGAGAAATAAAATGCACTACTGTATCATAGTCGGAAAAATAGTTAGGCATATTTACAATTTCATTTTTAATTTTTTCTTTGTCAGCACCGTCTTTTGCTACAACAAAACATTCTCTTAAATGTTTTTCGCGTGTTGTTAATTCAGGGTTTTTTCCTTCGCGTACTGCTTGTAGTGCCGCTTCCATTGGAATTGTATATTGTTTAGCATCTGCAACGCCTTCAATACGTCTAATAGCGTCTGAATGGCCTTGACTTACGCCTTTACCCCAAAAAGTATAATCTGTGCCTTGTGGAAGAATTGAACCAGCATAAAGGCGGTTAATTGAAAACATACCTGGATCCCAACCAACTGAAATAAGAGCTACTTTATTTGCTGGTTTTGCAGATTTTTCTACATTATCAAAATATACAGGAATATCAGCGTGGGTATCAAAGCTATCTACAATGTTGAAATATTTAGAAAGTTCTGGGCCTTGTACTGGTAAATCAGTTGCAGAACCACCGCATAGAATAAGTACATCTATTTCAGCTTGCATAGACATAAGTTTTTCCATGTTATAAACAGGTACATCTTTAGCTACAGGATTAACGCTTGATGGTTCTCTTCTAGTAAAAATACCTACTAATTTCATATCTGCATTTTGTGCAATGGCTAGTTCTGTGCCACGCCCTAAGTTACCATAGCCAACAATTCCTATACGGATAGGATTTTGTGCTGAGTTCATATTATTCTCCAAAAAATTGTATTATATATTATAGGCGAAAACCTAGTAATAATCTAATTAACAGAATATTTATTACTTTAATTACTTATAGAAGTCAAATAAAGTGTGTATAATAATGAAAAGTAGAGATAATTATTTGAAATTACAATATATTTAACTTTATATATTATATTTAGTGAAGTGAAATTATTACTTTTCAAAGTTTAGAAAATGTTTTATTCTGCTTTGAGTAATTATTTTGCTATAAATTAATCGATTTAAAATATAAAAGGTTGTTTATAAAATGTATACTTGTTCTCCTATGTATCCAGGCCCTGTTAGTGTTCATCAGGAAGTTTTAAAAGTTATTTCAAAAGATTATTCACCTGCTAGATATAGTAAAGAATATGAAGAAATGTATGCTTATGTATGTAATTCAATTCAAAATATAGCTGGAACAAAAAATGACGTTGTTTTAGCAACAGGCGAAGCAATGCTTGGGCTTTGGACAGCTTTAAAATCATGCTTAAAAGCTGGCGATAAAGTTTTATGCGTTGGTAATGGTGTTTTTGGTGATGGCTTTGCAGATATGGCTAAAGCTTTACAATTAGAAACAAGATTAATTTCTTTTCCTTATGATACTACTTTTACTACTGAAAATATAAAAGAAGTTGAAAAAGTAATTGATGAATTTAAACCTACAATGATTACAGCTGTTCATTGTGATACACCCTCAGGCACATTAAACCCACTTGCAGAATTAGGCGAATTAAAGAAAAGAAAAAATGTTCCTTTGTTAGTAGTAGATGCTGTTGCAAGTATTGGCGGTGTGCCAATTTTTGCTGATGATTGGAATATTGATATTTTACTTGGCGGTTCACAAAAGGCATTATCTTGCCCGCCTGATATGACAATTATGACTATTAGCCCTACCGCATGGGAATATATTGATAAAGTTAGCTATGTTGGCTATGAAGCATTAAAGCCATTTATGGGAATAGGTTTTGATGTGAAGAAATATCCTTATACTCCTAATACTCAAGGTGTGTATGCACTTGGAACAATTCTAAAAGTTATGGAAAATGAAGGCTATGAGAATGTGTTTAAAAGACATGAAGAAGTAGCTTTAATATGCAGAGAAGGCATTAAAGAAATTGGTTTAAAACTCTACCCTAAAGAAAATGCAGTTTCTTCGCCAACTTGTACTGCCATATATATTCCAGACGGGAAAGATTGGGCTAAAATGCATGAAGATATTAAAGAAGAAGGTGTGTTTTTAGGTGGAAGTTATGGCTCATTATCGGGTACAGTTTTTCGTTTAGGACATATGGGAACTCAGGCAAATACTGTATTAATGCAAAGAGCATTAGAAGTTTTAGCTTCATATTTGAAATAGGTTATTGTAATGAGTTTACTGAAAAATAATTATCCTCAATTTCCTTTAAATTGGGAAATTGGTGTTCTTCCAAGTGAAGCTGAATGTCATAGACTTTGGGAAAAATATGAAATGTTCGATAATATTAGAGAACATTCTGAACTTGTAGCAAAAATAGCTTATACTTTGGCACTAGAAATTGAAAAAGTTTGTATTTGCCCAGATAATTATGCTATAGCGGCACATAGAGCTGGTCTTTTGCACGATATAGCTAAAACATATTCTATAAAAAATGGTGGCAGTCATCAACAATTAGGTGCAAGTATTATTAGGGCAGAAACGGCTAATCCTTTACTTGCTTCTTGTGTATTGCATCATGTTGTTTGGCCGTGGGAAGAAGGTATACTTGGTATTCAAGAAAATATTTTTCACTTACCTTTTTTAATTACTTATTCTGATAAAAGGGTAAAACACAATACTATAGTAAGCCTTGATGAAAGATTTCAAGATTTATTTGCTAGATATGGGCATACAGAAGAAATTAGGTATAACATTCAGCTAAATTGGGAACAAGCTCAAAGAATTGAAAAAGCTTTAGAATTAAAATTGAATATTGATTTAACTACATTTATTCAAAATATGAAATAATATTAAGTGTTTAGAAAATAAAGGAAGTTTTATAATGAAAGTATTGTTATTAGCTGGTTCATGGTCGCCTGAGGCTGAAATTTCTCTTAAAGGTGCTAAAGAAATTAAAGAAGCAATGGAAGCGAATGGGCATAGTGTTACTTTATGTGACCCTTTATATGAATTTGATAATATAATTTCATTAGCACATAAGCATGATGTAGCTTTTATTAATATGCATGGTTCACCTGGTGAAGATGGTTTAATTCAAGCTTTACTTTCTTCTGCTGGGTGTAAGTTTCAAGGGGGCGATGCACAATCTTCTTTTTTAGCTTTGCATAAGGCGGCTTCAAAGCAAGTGTATAGAAATGCGGGAATTAATACAGCTGATTGGCATTTTCTAGCTTCAAAGCCAGAAGCGGACTGGAAGCCAAGTTTTGATTTTCCTATTTTTATGAAGTCTAATACAGGTGGTTCAAGTATTAATTTAGCTAGGGTTGATAGTCTTGACGAAATGAAGGAAGTAATTAACTCTTTCTTTGCTGATGGGCATCAAATTCTTGTAGAGCCAAATATAGTTGGAACTGAGGTTACTTGTGGGGTTATTGAGATTAATGGGGTGCTTCAAGCTATGCCACCTGTTATGATTAAACCTAAGGAAGGAATGTTTTTTGACTTTGAAATGAAATATTCTGAAGATGGAGCGGAAGAAATATGTCCTGCTCCGCTTCCAGAGGAAATGTATGAAAAAGTTCAAGAATTAGCTTTGAAGGCTCATAATGCTTTAGGCTTAAAAACCTATAGTAGAACGGACTTTATTATTTCTACGCAAGGTGAAATTTTCTGTCTTGAAACAAATACTATCCCTGGTATGACACCTGCTAGTATTATTCCCAAGGAAGCGGCGGCAATGGGCTATAGTTTCGGTGATTTACTTGAAATTTTGCTACAAAATGCAGTACGCGAGTACTAAAGGCTTTAGCGAACGAACAAAAACGACGTTTTTTGTGAAGTGAGGATTTTGTGTACAAATGTACCAAAATCTATATAATAAAGTCATGGGCTATAGTTTCGGTGATTTACTTGAAATTTTGCTACAAAATGCAGTACGTGAGTACTAAAGGCTTTAGCGAACGAACAAAAACGACGTTTTTTGTGAAGTGAGGATTTTGTGTACAAATGTACCAAAATCTATATAATAAAGTCATGGGCTATAGTTTCGGTGATTTACTTGAAATTTTGCTACAAAATGCAGTACGTGAGTACTAAAGGCTTTAGCGAACGAACAAAAACGACGTTTTTTGTGAAGTTATTATGAGTGTTGAAATAACAATATATTAGATATTAGGTTTAGCTAAGATGAAAAAAATTGTATTTATGGGAACGCCCGACTTTGCGGCACATATATTAGAGCATATATCGGAAAATTTACTTGATGTGCATGCTAAAATTGTAGGCGTGTATTGCCAACCAGATAGGCCAGCAGGGCGTGGCAATAAGTTGCAAGCACCACCAGTTAAGCTTAAAGCACAAGAGCTACAACTTGATGTTTTTCAGCCTTTAAATTTTAAGAATGAAGAAGATATTCAAACTTTAAGAGATTTACAACCTGATGTACTTGTAGTAGCTGCCTATGGTTTAATTTTGCCAAAAGCGGTTTTAGATATTCCTACACTTGGGGCGTATAATGTGCATGCTTCTTTATTGCCACAATGGCGTGGGGCAGCTCCTATACACAGGGCAATAATGCAAGGCGATATCCAAACAGGTATAACTATTATGAAAATGGATATTGGGCTTGATACGGGTGATATGCTTATTCAAAAAGCTATACCAATTGCAAATAAAGAAACTTCTGCAACTTTATTTGATGCCTTGGCGGATTTAGGTTCAAAACTTATGGTAAGCTCGCTCAAACAAATTTTTGAAATGAGGGCGGCATTTATTCCGCAAAATAATGCAAATGCAACCTATGCACCTAAAATTTTGAAAGAGGAATATTTTATTGATTGGAATACTTCAAGCATTGAAATAGATAGAAAAGTACGTGCTTTAATGACAGCAAGAGCAGAATTAACAACTGCAAAAAGTACAGAAAACGAAAAAACAATTGTGCAGATTTTAGAAGGCAGTGTGGTTGAATATAGCAAAGGTAATGCGAATGCTGGTGATATTCTACTTGCTGAAAAAGACTGTTTATATATTGCAACAAGTGATGTTGATAAAGCCTATGCTATAGAAAAAATTAAACCTCTTGGTAAAAATGCTATGGCAATAAAAGACTTTATTAACGGCTATTTATAGGAATAATTATTATGGATAAAATGGAATTAGCTATAGAAAAGGCTTTAGAAGAATATAAAGAACTTGTAGCAAAGGCAGATAAGGCTTTTGCTGATGTTCAAGCACAATACCCTAATGAAGTACGTTGCCATGATGGCTGTATTTCTTGTTGTCATTCACCTTTTGATTTATCAATTATTGAAGCAATAGCAATACAAAGGGCTTTTAAGCAAAAAATTCCTTATGGTGGTTTACGCTCTGCTATAGCTAATGCGGCAACTGATGCTGAAAAGGTACTAGTAAAAGAAAAAAGACGTTATCATCAACTTTCTAAAGCTGGCTATAGCCAAGCAGCTATATTAGAAGAAGCGGCAAAAAATCAGTTACGTTGCCCGCTACTTGGGCCAGAAGATTCCTGCTTATTGTATGATGATAGACCAATAACTTGTAGATTATATGGTATTCCTGCGGTAATTAATAGTAATGTGCATGCTTGTGGGGAATCAGGTTTTGAAAAAAATAAAGCCTATCCAACGGTATTTTTGAATAAATTTCAAGATAGACTTTCTGAAATTTCTCATAATCTTCAAAAAGAAATGGAATCTAAATATAGGGAATTGTACAGGGTATATTTATCTATGCCTAGTGCAATTTTACAGCCAATAAACCATGAATTTTTGGGTGTAAAAAATACAAGACCAATTAAAAAACCAACATTATAATAAGGAATTAGTATGCCTTTATATATTCCAGCTTCTGTGTACCGAGATGGTACACCGCAAGAGCTTACAAGTGAACAAGAAGATAATAAAAAACAGCTATATGATAGCATGTCGCCACGTAGACGTAAGTTTATTGACAGAATAGGCTATGATAACTGGGATCCATTCCCAAAACCGAATGACCCTATGGATATTCGCTTAGATGTTACAGGCAGAACAACTCAACAGCTTGTAGCAGAATTTAAAAAGAATATGAAAAACCAAAGAATAATTCCAGGTTATGAAACTGGGAATGCTTTTGAAGAAGGTGCTTTAGAAATGGCAATTCACCTTGTAAATAAAGATGAAAAATTCTTAGGTATGTTTGAATTTGCTGTTTGGTATGCACGTTTATTAAAGCGTGAGGGACATTCAGCGGAAGACGATGTAGATTAAAAAATACTAGTTATTTATAATAAATAAACGCACAAATTTGTAAAAAAGATGTGCGTTTATTGTTTTAATATTTTAGGTTGTAGTGCTAAATTTTCTATTGTTTTTTT
>CAYJFV010000070.1:0-8173 GCA_964369275.1 uncultured Desulfovibrionaceae bacterium | reverse complement strand
AGAGTTCTCATCTTAAATAAAGTGGCTAGAGAAAGAGATTCGAAGACTTAATATACGAGTTCGAATTAAATATATTTAAATAACGTGGCTAGAGGAAGAGATTCGAAGAATTTATATAGCGAGTTCTTATCTTAAATAAAGTGGCGGAGAGGAAGAGATTCGAACTCTTGGACGGGGATTAGCCGTCACACGATTTCCAATCGTGCTCCTTCGGCCAACTCGGACACCTCTCCGCAATCTGCCCACAAAAAAAGAATAATGCAAACAGGAATTAGATTTATATAGTAATCTACCCCATATTGCAAGCTTTTTATTATACTAAAATATACTGTCTAAAATACAAAGTTAACTATTAAGTATATAGATTGATATATTCAAATAACCAGCAAAACATAACCATAATAAATATGGAATTTGCAAATACCCTGCAAACTTTGAAATACTCATAAATCTAATAATCATAAAACACACTAGTACAAATAATAGTAGTAGCCAAATAAATGCAAATAATTTCCAATCTAAGCTAAAAAAGAAAATCGACCAAAAGAAATTAACCACTAGTTGAGGAATATAAAATGTGCTTGTCCACACATAAAGCCAATTTAATTTTGTTTTTTCCCATACAATAAAAGCCGATATCCCCATAAGGGCATACAATATAGACCAAACTGGACCAAATACATAAGAAGGTGGTGACAAAAAGGGCTTAACAAAATCACCATAATTTGAAACACTATCAACTGTAATTAAGCTAGATAAAAAACCAATACATATCGGGAATAATATAGACGCAACAAAATTAATTAATTTAATCATAACATATCCTTAAACTAAATTTATGATATATATTTCATAAATTAGTATTCAAATATATTATTATTTGCAGAAAATAGTCTTATATATATTATACTTTTTTAGCTTTCATTTAAAAGCATATACGCTTGAACTAATAAAGTATCAATAATTAAATCAATTTTTGGTGAAGTAGATTGCTCTATTGATTCGCTTGATTCATCAATAAATTGAATAAGCGTATTCGTTTTTTCTGCATTGAGTTTCATAGCTAAATAATCTATAAAAGCATGCCCATTAGCAGGCTCTTGTTTAACATACGATAAAGAAATTGAAGACATAAGCAAATTTATAACAAGCCTAGCCTGAGCTATAGTAAAAGTTTTCTTCGAAGTATAATTTTCAAACCATGCCTTGCCTTCTCTAAAAAAAGTATTTAAAGCAGTAAGCATTTCTAACTCTTCATTTGAATATTTTTTATGTAATTCTGTAGGTAGCGTAAAAATTACAGAACGTGAAACTAAGGTTTGGTATAGTCTTTCCCTATTAGATACATTCATAATAAAGTGGGTTGTTTTATTAGGTTCTTCTAAGGTTTTCAACAATGAATTTGCAGAACTTTTTGTAAAAGATATAGCCTCGTGGAATAACACAATTCTATGCTTTAAAAAAGAGGGAACATTTGCAATTATAGGAATTAATTCACGTATAGAATCGATTTTAATTGAACCATCAGTTCCATCAAAAATGAATAAATCAGCGGTTAAAGCATTAGCTATTTCTAAGCACGATCTACAATTACAGCAAGGGCCATTAATAGGATTTGAATTTTCGATACAATTTAGTAAACAAGCATAATATATAGCAATTGCATAGCGTAGTTCTTCACTTGCACCCTCAATTAGTAAAACCTGAGGTGGTTTTACGGCTAAAGCGTGTAAACGCTGCAAAAAAGATTGCAAATGCGAAGCTTGTAAACCTCTAAACAAGTTTTCCAAGTTCGCCCTTGCTTCTTCGGGGCTAGGCATTTTAGAGGCTTCTTCCTCTTTCAATGCCCTAGCACCTATTGATTTTTCTTTTAATAAAGACATATTGCCCTTTATTTTGCTAATAAATTACCATAAGATAATAAATTTTCTTCATCAAAAGCTCTGCCTAATAATTGCACACCTAGTGGTAAATTAGAATTAGTTTTACCAGTAGGAATTGCTAAACCAGGTAAGCCAGCTAAGTTTAATGATAAAGTAAAAATATCCATAAGATACATTTTTATTGGGTCATGCACACTATTAATATCCCAAGCAGGAATTGGCGAAACAGGTGCAAGCAAAGCATTACAATTTGATAATGCATTAATATAATCTTGACGTATTAAATTACGTACTTGAGCCGCTTTTTTATAATACGCATCATAATACCCAGAAGATAGAACAAAAGCACCTAATAAAATACGTCTTTGAACTTCGTCACCAAAGCCTTGTGTGCGTGATTTTATATATAATTCTTCTAAGTTAGCAATATCTTCTGCTCTTTGTCCATAGCGTATACCATCGTATCTAGCAAGGTTAGAGCCAGCTTCTGCCATAGCAATAATATAGTAAGTAGACAATGAATACTTTGTATAAGGAAGTGAAACATCAACAAAGTTAGCACCTAAGTCTTTAGCACGTTCAATAGTATCGTTATAAGACTTTCTTACTTCTTCATCTATTTCACTTTCTAAAAATTCTTTAGGTAAACCTAAGGTTACACCTTTTAAAGATTGTGTATTAGCTAAAACATCTAAATAAGAAGGTACTTGTTCTGGTGAAGAGGTAGAGTCTTTCTTATCATGCCCAGCAATAACTTGCATAATTTGTGCTACATCTTCAACGCTTCTAGCCATTGGGCCAACTTGGTCAAGTGAAGAAGCATACGCAATTACGCCATAGCGTGATACACGCCCATAAGTAGGCTTCAAGCCCACGCAACCACAAAGGTTAGCAGGCTGACGCACTGAACCACCAGTATCCGTTCCAAGTGAAGCAAAGCATTGTTTGCTCATAACTGATACAGCTGAACCACCGCTTGAACCACCTGCTACTTTAGTAGTATCATTAGGATTTTTAGAAACTTGATAGGCTGAATTTTCGCAAGAAGAACCCATAGCAAATTCATCTAAATTGTTTTTACCTACAATAATTGCACCAGCTTCTTCAAGTTTTTGTACTGCTGTTGCTGAATAAGGTGGTTTAAAACCCTCTAATATTTTTGAAGCAGCTGTTGTTGGCAAACCTTTAGTACATAGAACGTCTTTTATTGTTACAGGCACGCCAAATAATGGTTTAGAAGCATCGTAAGAAGTTTTATCAAAATTTCTTGCTTTTTCTAGTGCGTAATCTTTACTTACATGAAGTAAAGCTTGAACTTGTGGTTCAGTTTTTTCTATTTGTTCTAGGGTTTTATTAATAACTTCTTCAACTTTTAGCCCATTTTTATAGGCTTCTTGCAGTTCATTTATAGAATAGTTTAAAATGTCAGACATATTATTTCTCCTCCACAATTTTTGGCACAATGAAGTATTGACCATCAGAATTAGGAGCATTTAATAATACTTCTTCACGGCTTAGTGTTTCATTAGCAACATCATTTCTATAAGATACTTTATGTAATACAGGTGAATATAATGGTTCTATACCTATAGTATCAATTTCTTCTAATTCGTTCATATAGTCTAATATTTTTTCACATTGCGGGGCATATACTGCAAGTTTTTCATCGCTTGGTTGTATTTTTGCAAGTTTACATAGATATTGCATATCTTTTTGTGTAAGTGCCATAAGTTACTCTCTTCTAATATATTAATTTATGCGTGAGCTTTCTTCTTGTTCAAGAAGTCTTTGTTTTTCTAATTCAAATTCACGAATACGTTGTTCTTCTTCAAAAATAATCATTCTTTCTTGTTCATCTTCAAAGAAGTCTTCACGTTCTTCGTTTAGTCTACGTTCTTTTTCTCTTTCATAAAATTCTTGCAAAGTATTTACATTTTCTAAACGTAATTGATAGTTTGCAAAAAATTCATCTTTATCTAAAATTTTCATGCCATCAGTAGCAGGTTGGAATAAGAAGAGTTTACGTGATGCTTCACCTTCTTCATTCCACACAAATGGAGCACCAGCCCATGCTAAACGCTGTAATGAAAATAGTTTTTCATTCAAAATTTTAGCATCAACGGCAGGCTCTTTATAGCCTAAAGCTGAAACCATTTGTACAAAGTCATAGCCTATAGTAGCCCAATCATCAACTTCAACTTTTTGTTTTTCAAAAGTATTTTTTAGTTGAATTGCACCATAAGAGTATGAATTTTTATTCCATGAACCAGGGAAAATTGTTAAGTCATAATATTCAAGAGATTGGTTTTTCTTAGAAATAAGTTCATTTTCCCATAAAGCTGTTCCAAAAAATGGTAAATATACCGCACCTTGATAATGCATAACAGGAGCTAACACTTCCATATTTGACCAAGTATCAGTAAAGAAAAAGCCTTGCACATCAGACTTAATTTCTGGTAAACCACCACCTTTAGGTGTTACACTACCTAAGAAATCGCCTGCATAGCGTGACCATGATTGTGGTGAATCGTATAAATATGAAATTTGATTTACATAAATATCATGCTCTATAGCCATTTCTAAAAAGCGTGTACTCATACGTGTACCGTAGGCATCGTTAGGGTGAAAAGAAGCAAATTCTTTTATTTTTAATTCATTTTCAGCAAATTGAAGTATTACTTCAAATTGATCATTAGGTGAAGTGAAGAAACGCCAAATATTTTCACCTTCAATATACGCATTAGGTAATTCAATTTCTTCAACATTTTCATCAATAACTTCATTAGTAGCAATTTCAGTTAATGCCGCTTGTATTGGGTTTTGATTTTCTATAGCTATTTGTTTAATAGGTAATTGTGGCATAAATGAGAAGAAAGCTTTAGTATCTAACAAGTTAGCTTCTAAGGCTTTATCAAGTGAAGCAGCACGCAGTGGACCGCCCACAATAGAACAATGGGCAGGCAGTAATTTTACACGCTCTACCCAAAGCGGGTCTTCTGTATCTAAAATATTAAGTAAAATATGTACGTTATTTTTTGCTAATTCACTTTGTGCAGCTTTTGCACCACGAATAATATTATTACTAATTTTTGCATAACTACCAGTTGTTGGAAGCACCATAGTAACACATACAGATTCAAAATTAGGCTTAGGATTAATAATTAAATTATCAAGCCCAGCACCCAAGGTTTGTACAAAGTTTTGTTCTAAACCAAAAATAGCAGGGTTTGCATAATATTGCGGGTGTCCTAGGCGTTCAATAGTGCCTGCATTATCAAGTAATAAGCTAGCATTTGCCCCTTCCCATGCAAAAACAATCCAAGGGTATATTGTTTCTTGTGTGCTTAGGGTTGCTTGTGCAATTTCTTGTAACACACTAGAAGGCATAGCTTTAACTTCTTCTAAAAGCATTGTTTCCATACGTACCCTAGTATTAAAATCAGAACTAGAATACATATTCGCTAAAGCTTGCTGTGCAAATAAATTTGTAACACCTGGGCGTGTAGCAAGAATATATAAAGCCATTTCTTTTACAACTTGTGAAGATTGTTGGCTGTTATACACATTCATAGCCTGCTGAACTTGCTGTGAATATGGTAAAGTTTTTAAATTTTCATACCACGCATCAAAATCATCAATCTTAATTTGAGTTGTTTGTGTTTGCTCTAGCATTGTTGGAGCAGTTGGAGTTTACTCAACCACAGGTGCAGTTGAACACGCTACCAACATAAGCGTGCATAATATAACTAATATACGCATATTTTATCACTCATATTTTTAAAAAGTAATTTTAAAACTGAAATAAGCCAATACTTTCGCTTTTATACAAAAAAGCATACTCTTGATTTATCCGTCAAAAAGTATATACTACTTGAAACCTAAGTTCAAGCATTAACTTAGCACAATTAAATATAATGATAAGGGGTATTTATGCCAATTCATAGACTACCAATAGGCCCACTTGGGGCAAACTGTTATATAATAGAGAATAAACAAGATGCTATTATAGTTGACCCACCAGAAGACGCTGATAAAGTTTTCGACTTCTTAGAAGAAAACAATTTGAAAGTACAAGCAATATTTTGCACCCATCTTCACTTTGACCATATTAGCGGTGTAAACATTTTCAAAGAAAAAACAAATGCACCTATCTATGCAGGGCAAGGCGATATAGATATGAAAGAGATGTTCCTAAGCTCTGCCATGACTTTTGGCATGCCCCCAGTTGATGATTTTGAAGCTATACCACTTACTGAAGGCGAGCATACTTTTGGCACACTATCATGTAAAGTTATAACAACTCCAGGCCATTCCCCTGGTGGACTATGCTTTTACTTTGAAAATGAAAAAAGCCTTATTTCAGGCGATACATTATTCAGACGTTCAGTTGGCAGGGCTGATTTCCCTGGTGGTGATGTTCATGCACTTATAGCTTCAATTCAAGAGAAGTTATTCAATTTACCTGATGAAACAATAGTTTACCCTGGGCATGATAGACCAACAACAATTATTGAAGAAAAAACACAAAACCCCTTCTTTTAGAAATTAAGAATTAGTTTTACGTATAACATAACAAAACATAGAGAAGAAATGGACGCACATTTATTACACGCACTTGCACCACAACTTGAAGTTATTGTTGGCTCTCGCATAACAAAAATATATCAGTACGATAATGATATATTTGTAATAGGTTTATACAGAGCAGGCAAAAAACAATATGTTATTGCACGCACTGGTAAAAACTGCCCATTTCTTTTCTTATCAGAACACCATACAGCACGCGGGGAAGTTCCAACTTCTCATGCTATGCGTTTAAGAAAGTATTTAAAAGGCAGACGCATAATAAATATGTATTCTGCATGGTGGGAACGCACAATATATTTTCAAATTGCTGAAAATCCTGATAGGCATTTAGATGAAAATTCACCCCTGCAAGACTTCAAAGCTCAAAAAAAGAAAGATAAATTAGACTTTGAAACTATATGGTTTAAAATAGATATTCGCAAAGGCGTTGATTTATGCAGAAAAGACTTCGATCCTTTCACCCAATGCCCTGAACCACCCTACCCAAGTTTAGACACTATTGAAGAACTAGAAGAGCTTTTATCTAATTTAGATGCCAAAGCAAAAAATTATTCGCCCTATTTCACCCCTGTTCTTAGAAAAACTTTGCACGCAATGTTTGAAGAATATGAAGATAAAGAAGAAGCTTTTCTTGAAATAAAGTCTTTATTTATCGACTTAGAATCCGGTAACGGTGATATTTTCTTGTATACCGACACAGAAGAAAACCAAGAAATTTATGCTTGGCAACTGCCGCAAAGCCTAAAAAAAGAGAAAGAAGAAGAAGTTTTTAGCAATATTCTTTTTGCCCTAACCGAATACGGAAAATCTACCCTGCATAATTCTTTTAGCGATAATGTAAAAAAAGAGCAGTCTAAACCACATGTTGCACAAATAAAAAAGCTACAAAAACTCAAAACTAAAATTGATGATGATGAAAATAGATTGCTAGATATGTATAATCAAAAAAATATTGCCCTCATTTTGCAATCTAATCTATACGCTTATGATAAAGATGAAAAGAAAGAATTTCTAGAAATCAACGGTGAAACAATCAATTTAAATAAAAGATTAACCATACGTGAAAACATGGAAAATCTTTTTCATCAATCCTTACGCGGTAAGCGTGGTTTAGTTTACCTTGAAACACGTAGGCAAGATGTTGAAAGCCAGCTTGAGCAAGCAAAAGAAACATTAAGGCAAAGCCTAGCTTTAAGTCATACCCTGCCTAATACACCGCTTACAGCCAACGTAAAAAACAAACAAAATTCAAGCAAAAATAACCAAAATACAAAGTCTAATTCAAAGCAAAAAGAACTACCAAAACAAGTTCTTTTACGCGAATCGGTTGATGGTTTCAGCATTTTATTAGGCAAAGATATAAAAGGCAATAAACTTGCCCTAAAACTTGCTTCACCACACGACTACTGGCTACACACCGCCGACGGAGCTTCCGCTCACGCCATTATCAAACGCGACCATGCCGCAGTTGTAGTACCACAATCAACCTTCGAGGAAGCAGGAAGATTAGTTGCAGAAAAAAGCCCCTTCAAACACGATGAGAAAGTGCTTATTCAATACGCCTACGCAAAGAATATTCAAAATATGAAGAACGCCCCAGCAGGTTTAGTGCGTATAGTAAAAAGTGAAGGCTCTTTTTGGGTTGGGCTTGAATAGCTAGATGTTATTTTATTCTAATATGTATTATTAGATATTTTTATTTT
>CAYJFV010000069.1:5307-8291 GCA_964369275.1 uncultured Desulfovibrionaceae bacterium | reverse complement strand
CAACTTGGTTTGAAATTTCAAGTGCTTGCGAAGCAACTTCTGCCATTTTTATTAGAGCTTCTTTAATATCAGTATAATCATTAATTGTAATAATCATACTTGTAATTTTTTTGTTATCATCAGTTACTGGAACTACAAAATACTGGCAATATCTTGTTAGTCCATGTGGGCGTGCTATAGACTCACCACCTTCTGTGCGTAAGCTTTGCAATGCTCGTTTAATACCACATTCATTTGTGCCATAGTCATCAAACTGCGTAAGGTCATCATAGTTTTTGCCTCTATAGTCTGCTCCAACAACATTAATGGCTATAGGGTTAGCATAGGTGAGGCGTTGATTTGCATCAATAACTAAAATAGGGGCTTTCATTGCATCAATAACATCTTGATAAATTCCAAATAAAGTATTTGTTTCTTTTACAAGTGAAGCAAAACCACCTTCAAATTGAGAGTAATCTACTTGAGATTTAAATTCACCAGAGGTAATTTCTTTACCTGTTTTAGTGTATTCTTCAACAATTGCGTTTAATGAATCAGGAATAGTATTGATTGCGTTTACAAGTTCACCAATTTCATCTTTGCGTTTTATGTTTATATGGGAAGAAAAGTCGCCTTTAGCAACGATTTTTGCAAATTCTGATGCTCTTCTTATAGCAGATGTAATTGGGCGTACTATAACAAATACTAAACCAACAACTAAAATAATAATTACTAAGTTTACATCATTTACAACGCTACGCACTGCATCAACACCTGATAAGGCATCGTTGCGGGTTGCTTGTGCTAATAGTGTTAAATCAAGCACAGGAATATATTTTCTATAGCTTATAACCTCTAAACCAGTTGCACTACTTGTATATTCAGCAACGCCGTCAGTAGATGCATTTGCAAGAATTTCTTTATTACCAAAATCAGTTCCAACAATTTTTGGGTTTGGGTGCATAATAACTTTATTTCCTGCACCAATAGCATACACATATCCGTTAGAGGCAATTTTAATACCATCTAATACTGATTTATACACATCATTCATGGAAACATCGGCATTTAGAACACCCATAATATTTTTATTAGAGTCTAAAATTGGAATGGTCATGTTTGATAAGTAATTATCTTTAGCGTCATTTAAGCGAAAAGATGGGTCAGACTGCCTACCTGCAATAGTATCACGAAAATAGTTTTCGCTTGATACATTTTTACCTATATTGCTTGTATGAGTAGACGCAATAACTACGCCATTTTTATCAATTACGTCAAAATGGTCGATATTAGGAATAAAATCAGCCTCTTCTACAAGCCAGTCATTTACACGTTCTGTATTACTTGTATAACCAGCTACATAGTTATATAAAACATCTGATTGCGAAGTTCTTTGAAGAGCATCAGCGTTAGATTGAACCATGTATTCGATCATACGCTCAATAGCTAAAGTAGTAGATTGCATACTTCCAATAGCAGCAGTCCTAAGTGCATCAGATGAGGCATTAATTGAAAGTATACCAACAATTGCCATACCACCAACTATTAAAGATGTAATAGGAACAAGAATTTTAGTTATTAAACGCATGGAATAACTCCTTTAATTGATAAAAATTATTATCGTGACAGGAGAACATATTATATTTATTACTAAATATAATTTTATAAAAGCTGTCATTTTTACCTTACGACACTAAATTCAAAATACATTAGACCAGAAGCTGAAAGTTTATTAATTTTTAAAGAATTTATGTTGAAAAAATAAAAAATAAAGTAAAGTAATAAAAAAATAAAAGCTATAACATAAATTTATAACAAAATAACATAAAGTCAAGATAAACACAACCAAACAACACAAAAAAAGAGATATTTAAAAATACAAACCATTAATCATATTGACAAAATTAAATCATTTTTTATTAGAAACATACACTAAAAAAAGTCTACAAATTTTCTACCTACTAAAATTATTTACAAAATTTAATTTTCTAACTTGTCAAGGAGTTGACAGTAGTATGAATTTATGTTAATTTTACAATAGTTTTAATAATTATTTATAGTAGAGATTAATATGGAAATTATTGGCGAACACTCTTCACTTGCACAAGTATTTAGAATGGTTGACAAAGTAGCCCCTACTGACAGCACTGTTCTTGTTACTGGCGAATCTGGTACGGGTAAGGAATTACTTGTTCGTGCTTTGCATAACCGTAGTTTGCGTTCCACTAAGCCATTTATTCCAATTAACTGTGGTGCAATTCCTAAAGATTTGCTTGAATCTGAATTATTTGGGCATGAAAAAGGTTCTTTTACTGGTGCAATGAATACGAAAATGGGCAGGTTTGAGCTTGCCGAAGGTGGCACTATTTTCCTTGATGAAATTGGCGAAATGGACATGAGCCTTCAAGTAAAAATTCTTCGTGTTTTACAAGAAAAAGAAATTGAACGTGTGGGCGGCAATGGTCCACGCAAGGTTGATGTAAGAATAGTTGCCGCTACCAACCGCGATTTAGAAGTAGAAGTGGAAAAAGGAAGATTTCGTGAAGATTTATATTATAGACTAAACGTTATTCCTATTCACCTGCCCCCACTTCGTGAACGTCTACCAGATATTTTACCCTTAATTCAGCATTTTTTACAGCATTTTTGTATAAAAAAAGGAAGACCAACTCTAAAAATTTCAGAAATTGCACAACAAATATTTTTAGCATATCCATGGAATGGTAATGTAAGGGAACTTGAAAACTTCATGGAAAGGCTAAGTATTTTAGTTGATGGCCAAGTAATTGAAGTTGAAGATATTCCTGTAAAAATTCTAAATGCTGTTGGTGAACTTTCAGAATTGCCAACTATACCAGACGAACTAAAAATTGAGCAAGATTTTTCAAATATAGAACCACAAAGTAAAAGCCAAACAAATAATGAAAATTCTTTCAATTTTATTGCTTCTAGCCCTATAGATAGTCTTGAAACAACCGAAAAGCAAAATATAGTTTCAAAAGAAG
>CAYJFV010000069.1:935-5297 GCA_964369275.1 uncultured Desulfovibrionaceae bacterium | reverse complement strand
TAGCACAAATTCACCAAGTGCTAAAGATATTCAAAGCATTTTAAACCCTGTAAGCCAAAATACAGAAATATTTAGTGCAGATTCAGCAAACCCTGTATTATCCGACTTAAAACTTAGTGGTTTAGGCTTGAAAGAATTTTTAGAACGCATTGAAAATTCTTTAATTGATGAAGCCTTAGAAGAAAGCAATAATGTAAAAAATAATGCTGCAGAAATTTTAGGAATAAAGCGTACAACTCTTATTGAAAAACTTAAAAAAAGAAATATGGAATAGTATTTCTTAGCGAGAAGTGCATGAATAAGTTGAATACAACAAAACATAGTATATTTAGGCAAATTAAATGCCTTTCTTCTCGTGCAAAAATTTTAGCCTTACTTCTTATAGCAAGTGCCTACGCACAACCACATACAAGCTTTGCTGCTAGCTGGGAATGGCTTAGTGTTTCACCAAGTAAAGAAAGACTACTCATCAATTTAGATGAACCTATGCCGTCTTTTCAAAGCACACGCCCCAAAGCAAAGCAAGTTAATATTCAAACACCAATTAAAACATCTTCAATTACATTAAATGGCACACAAAGTGCTGGAAACTTTATAGAAAATGTAAATGTTGTTGATGGTAATATTGAAATATCATTTAACAAAACAGATTTTGGCTATATAATTACACAACCAAGCTCTTCTGTGATTATGGTTGAAGTATACCATGACCCTATAATGGCTCGTTTTTATTCAGAAGATTCTGAAACTGTACCAAGCGTTAAACAAGAAGCAGTTACTAGCCCTGCCCCTGTTCAAGCTAGTCAAACACAATTTATTGCACCACAAAATGCACTGCCTATAACACCTGTGCAAGAACAAAGTACACAAGCTCAAGAAGAAACTCCAATTCAACCTACTAATATTCCACAAGAAATTACTACAAATCAAAGTGTAATTGCACAAAGGCAAGTAACTTTACCGCCTGTTCAAACTTCACAAGAACAAGAAGAAAGCAATTCGCCTTTAGCTATTGGTTCACAAACTCTTGCTTTAGCATCTAAAGAAGAAATGGCACAAAAACCTAAACTTGTAGAAACACCAATAGTTGAAGAAAATGTTAATGAAGTTATACTTGCACAAAATGAAGTAGTTGCTGAGCCTACACAAAGTATTGGTAATTCTTCTTTGCAAAGACCGCCTTTAAATGCAATTCCTCGCCCTGATATTACAAGAAATCAATTTGCTTCACCACTTCCGCCGCCTCCTGTAGTAGAAGAAGTTGAAGAAGTTATTGAAGAAGTAGCAGTTCCTGCAAAGCCTATTTTCTATGGTAATAATTTTAAAGCAGATTTTAATATAGATATAACTTCTACTGATGAAGCTGCTATTGTTCAAGCTCCGCGTGATGTGATGCAAAGTGAACAACAAACCCCTTATCAATTTAATGCAACTTTTGCTAAAGCTGAAGAATTAGATGAGTCTACACCGGCACTTACTCCTGTTATACCTACGGTTGATAGTGGGCAAACAAGTGAGGTTGCTGTAAGTGAACAAACTACTGAAAGTTTAAATACTTTACCTAATACCGAAGAATTAACCGAAGAAGTTGCAAGTGCCGAAGTTGAAAGTGCTGAGGCTACTACCGAAGAAATAGACCCAAACTTACTGCCAACTATGCCAACAACTATAGAAGAGGCTATTGCTCAAAATAGGCCAATAGTTTATCAAGATATTGATGGTAACCCTGTTCCTGCTCCGCCTGATCCAAAAATTCTTTTGCCACAAATTCAAGAACTTATGGGCAAGAAGTCGTATGCAGAAGTAAAGCCTATTATTGAATCTTTAATGACTGTTCGCCTATCTAAAGACGATAACGAGCATATAAAATTAAAAGAACAACTACTTTTAGATTATGCCCGCACTCTTTTTGCTTTAAACGAATTTGATTTATCAAAACAAGGGCAAGAAATATTAGATGCTTCACTTGAAGCCATGAACTATAACCCTGAATCGCCTTATGTACCTGAACTTTTGATGATGATTGCACGCACGCATCTCTCTATGGGTAATTTAAAAGACGCTGAGGGTTATGTGCTTATGCTTACCCAGCTTTTCCCAAATGAAAGAAATAATGCACCTTATTTATTGTATCTTGTCGCACAAGAGCAGTATAAAAACGGGCAATACGTTGATGCTGTAAATACAACTCAAATTATTTCAGATAATTTCCCTGACTTAGATATTTATAAAGATGCTTCAATTTTGCAAGCCTATGCTTTATATAGTCAAGGGCATTATGATAGAGCTTTACCGCTTGTTCAATTTATAAATTTAAGATGGCCAGATGCGTATATAGACAACCCTGAATTTCTTTCTGTTGTGGCAGATATTCAAATAGCACAAAAACTATTTCTTGATGCCGCTGATACTTTATGGGTGCAATACAACCTTCACCCTGGTCACCCCGACTCACCTGAATTATTAAATAGATTAATTCTTTTATACTATACTCAAAACGACAAAGACGGTGCAAATAAAGTTCAACTAGAGCTAATAAATACATATCCTGAAAGTGAATACACACCAGCTGCTATGATTAGACTAGCTGAAAATATGTACTTACCGCCTAATCCACCTCTTGATACTTTGCTTGATATGTACCAAAAACCTAACCCACGTTTAGTAAGTATTACTTATCAGCAAGTAATTGATGAATTTCCTGCATCTGATGAAGCTATTGAATCGCTTGTACGTTTAGCTGCGTGGGAATTTTTCCAGCAAAACTATGAGGGTGCTTTAGAGTATGCAAAAAATGTAATGCAAAAATACCCTGAAAAACCTCAATACAATGTAGCAAACGATATTCTTTTACGCTCTTTTGAGGCAAGGTTAAGAAATGCTTTAGAAGAAGAAAACTTCGCAAGGGCATTATCATTATGGGAAGAATACCCAGAAGTGCATAATTACTATCAACCTTTTGAAGACGATTTACGCGTAGCTCTTGCTCGTGGATATTTAAACCGTGGCGAAACGCAAACTGGTTTAGATATGCTAAAAATATATCTTGAGCCTAATCAAAATGAAAAATACGGTATTTACGCCTATAATCTTTTCTTAACAGACTACTTAAGTAAAGGTAACTGGGCTGAAATACTCACTTTAGATGATAATGTAAAAAACTGGAATATGCCTCTTGACGTTCGTAATCAACATAGGTATACTGTCGCCCTAGCCTCTGAGAATTTGGGGCTTTCTGATAGAGCTTTGCCTTTATGGGAAGAATTAGTAAACGAAGAAAGTATTCCGCTATATCAACGTGCGTATGCAAACTATTTTCTTGCACGTGATGCTGAAAGTAAACAAGATTTACGCCAAAGCTACCAACACAATTTAGATGCACTTGCAATGTTTGAAGAACTTCAAGAACAAGGTTCTGAATTTAGCGACGTACAAAGAGTACGTGAATCTGTTGCGGCATTAATGGATGTAACCGAAGTTGCAGGTAGATTTGCAGAATCGCTTGATTGGCTAAATCGTTACGCTAGTTTTGTTCCGCAAGACTCGCCAGACTATGCAGGCTTAATGCTTCGTGAAGCACGCCTTTATAGAAAAATGGGTGATATGACAAGATGGCAAATAATTCTTGAAGATATTGTTGCACGCGAGCCTGATTCAGTATTTGGGGAAATGGCAGCCTCAGAACTAAACACACAAGCAATGGCTCGTGATATTGATAGATTATTAGAAAATTAATTAGGATTACAAATAAATATGCTTATTGCTGCTTTAGGCAATATAGGTAGGCAGTACGAAACCACAAGACATAATTTTGGTTTTTTACTGGCAGATGCCTTTATTGAACATTGCCAACGTGAAAATTTCAGAGTAGATGAAATTTCAGCCAACAAATTTAAGGCTATAGCCTACAAAATAACAATACCTACAAAATTGAAAAATGGAAAAAATCAATTCTATATTGTTAAACCACAAACATATATGAACTTATCGGGCGAGAGTGTTCAACCTTTCATGGCTTGGCACAATATTATTCCTGATAACTTGCTGGTTTTGCATGATGAATTAGATATTCCTTTTGACGATATTCGCCTAAAAACTGGTGGTGGCTTAGCTGGGCATAATGGCTTAAAATCAATTTCTGAAAGGCTTTCCACAAAAGATTTTCATAGATTAAGGCTAGGCATTGGCAGACCAGAAGATAAAGAACAGATGAGTGGCTATGTATTAAGTCAATTTAGAAAAGAAGAATTCGATAAAATACCTGAAATATTCGATAAAGCGATTGAAAATATTATGCTTTTTCTAAATAAATCAGAGAATGAAAAACTAAAATAGCAAAAAGGGATACCATGCGTAAAAAAA
>CAYJFV010000069.1:0-925 GCA_964369275.1 uncultured Desulfovibrionaceae bacterium | reverse complement strand
CAATAAAGGTTTTGAAAAAATAATGCTTTTTCTAAATAAAGCAGATAGCGAAAAATTAAAATAAAAATATAAACTTATTTTTACACAATAAAGGAATACTATGCGTAAAAAAACTACAAAGAATATGGATGCTGATACCATGCAAGCTAACCCTAGTCAGCAAAATCAGGCTTCAATGCTTAGCTTGAAAGATTTAAAAGTGAAGACTATGCCTGAACTTATGGAACTAGCTGAAGAATATCAAATTGAAAATCCTTCTTCTTTACGTAAGCAAGAACTTGTATTTGCTCTTTTACAAGCATGTATTTCTAAAAATGGTGCATTACTTGGTGATGGTGTTTTAGAAATTTTACCAGAAGGTTATGGCTTTTTACGCTCTCCTCTTGCTTCCTTTATGCCTGGGCCTGACGATATTTGTGTTTCTCCACAACAAATTAGGCAGTTTAATCTAAGACGTGGCGATACTATTACTGGCCTTGTTCGCCCACCGCGTGATGGTGAACATTACTTTAGCTTAATGAAAATTAATGAAATTAACTTTGAACCACCAGAAAATTCACGTAATATCGCCCTATTTGATAATCTTACACCAATTTATCCTGAAGAACAGTTAATAATGTCTACCGACGATAAGAATTTTTCAGGCCGTATTATCGATTTAATGTCGCCAATTGGTCGTGGTCAGCGTTCTATTATTGCCGCACCACCACGTACAGGTAAAACAATTTTACTACAAAATATAGCAAATGCTATTAATCAAAATCACCCTGATGTAAAGCTTATTATTTTGCTTATTGATGAACGCCCAGAAGAAGTTACAGATATGGAGCGTACAGTAAAAAATGCAGAAGTAATTTCTTCAACCTTTGATGAACCACCACACCGCCACGTACAAGTTACTGAAATGGTACTAGAAAAAGCTAAA
>CAYJFV010000068.1:0-8511 GCA_964369275.1 uncultured Desulfovibrionaceae bacterium | reverse complement strand
ATGGCATAAATGACTTGCGTATGAATTTTGAAAATGATACACGTTTTTTAAAGCAATTCTCTCAAGGTGATTCTTGGAGAAGAAGTTAAATTAACATTTTAAAATAAGGTGGTTTTATGAATATTTTAGTTATTAATGCTGGCTCTTCTTCTTTTAAATATCAGCTTATTAACATGGATACTAAAGAAGCTCTTTGTGCTGGTTTAGTAGAGCGTATCGGTCAAGCTATGGGTAACTTAGTATACAAACGCTTTCCTGATACAGATAATGAAGAAAAAATAAAAGTAGAAAAACCTTTTGCTAACCATAAAGAAGGTATGCTTGCAGTAATGGAAATTATGACCTCGGCTGATAAAGGCGTAATTAAAGATGCAAGCGAACTAGCAGCTACTGGCCACCGTGTATTAATCGGTGCTGAAGGCATGAAAGAAGAAATAGTTACACCTGAACTTAAAAAAGCTGTAGCTGATCTTACTCCACTTGGTCCTCTTCATATTCCTGCAAACTTAACAGGTATTGAAGTTATGGAAGAATTATTCCCATCACTACCAGCTGTAGCTGTTTTTGATACTGGTTTCCACTCAACAATGCCAGAATATAATTCAACATACCCAATTAAAAAAGAATTAACTGAAAAACATAAAATCCGTCGCTATGGTTTCCACGGCACTTCACATAAATTCGTATCACGCGAAGCAGCGTTATTCATGGGTAAAAAACCTGAAGATGTGAAGTTAATTGTGTGTCACCTTGGTAATGGCTGTTCAATGTCAGCTGTGAAAAATGGTGAATGTGTAAACACAACTATGGGCTTTACACCTCTTGAAGGTTTAATGATGGGTTCACGTTCTGGTGATGTTGATCCTGCTGTTGTAGCTTTCTTAATTAGAAAAGAAGGTTTCACACCTGACCAAGTTGACGATATCCTAAACAAACAATCAGGCTTCTTAGGCATGTGTGGCATGAGCGATATGCGTGATATCCACGATGCTATTGCAAAAGGCGATAAAGCTGCTAAATTAGCTTTTGATATGTTCTGTGCAAGAGTGCGTAAATTCATAGGTGCATATTTATATGAATTAGACGGTGCTGATGCTATCGTATTCACTGGTGGTATTGGTGAAAATGATGAATTTGTTCGTGAAGCAGTAACCGACAATGCTTCTTTCTACGGAATTGAGCTAAACAAAGAAGAAAACTTAATCCGTCGTGGTTGTGCTCGTTACATTTCAACAGAAAATTCACGTATTCCACTTATTATCATGCCTACTAATGAAGAACTTGAAATTGCACTTGCAACTCAAAGATTAGTTGGTGGGAAATAATTATCTCCTCGCAAACTGCACTATAGAACACTTATAGTCTTTGTGCGAAACTAAAAAGCTTTTGCAAGAAGAAAAGAATTTAGGAGAGAGGAATGTTCAACTTTTATATAAAGTTGTGTTTTCCTCTTTCCGTACATTTTATCTACTTGCATTAATACAAGAAAATAGGAAATAAAATGCTACTTTCTCTAAATTGGTTAAAAGAATTTGTGCCTTATACAGGTACAGCAGAAGAATTAGGCTCTAAGCTAACAATGCTAGGGCTAGAGTTAGAAAATATCCACGAACCGTATAAAGCGGCTGAACCAATTGTTATTGGTTTTGTTGAAGAGTGTGATAAACACCCAGAAGCAGACAAGCTTTCAGTTTGTAAAGTGCAAGTTGGCGAAGCAGAACCTCTTCAAATTGTTTGTGGTGCACCAAACGTTGCTAAGGGGCAATATGTACCTGTTGCATTAGTTGGTACAACAATGCCTGATGGCATGAAGATTAAAAAAGCGAAACTTCGCAATGTTGAATCTTCAGGTATGATATGCTCTGAAAGAGAGTTAAAGCTCTCAGAAGAACATAATGGCATTATGGTGCTAAATGACATTCTTCCTGCTGATAAATTAATTTGTGGTGCAAAGCTTGTTGACGCACTCAATTTAGATAAAGAAGTTTTAGAAATTGGTATTACACCTAACCGTGCAGATTGCTTATCTGTTCTAGGTTTTGCAAGAGAAGTTTCCCTTGCATATAATTTACCTTTAACTCTACCAACATATAGCTTAAAGGTTGATGATAGCAAGAATGAAACAGGTATGCAGCTAAATGTCGACAATGTACTTTCGCCTTATTATTCTGGTAGAGTGCTTGATAACCCAAAAGTTGGGGCATCTCCAGCTTGGTTAAAATATCGCTTAAATGCTATTGGTGTTCGTTCAATTTCAAATATTGTTGATGCAACAAACTATATTCTGCACGAAATAGGTTTACCACTTCACGCTTTTGACCGCGATTGTATCGAGGGCGACACTGTTTTTGTACGTAGTGCTAAGGCAGATGAAAAAACAGTTACTCTTGATTCTAAAGAACATAGCCTAAAAGAAGGCGATATTCTCATTGCAGATAAGAACAAAAATATTGGTCTTGGCGGTGTAATGGGTGGTTTAAATTCTGAAATTACAGATGCTACAAAAACAATTTTTTTAGAAGCAGCGGTTTTCCACCCATCACATATTCGTAAAGCGGCTCGCCGTATGGGTATATCAAGTGATGCTTCTTACCGTTTTGAGCGTGGTATTGATGCTCAAATGGTAGATTTTGCTCGTGACCGTTGTGCATATTTAATTCAAGAACTTACAGGTGCAACCTGCCGTAATGGCATAGTTGCAACACAAAATACAGCACCTAAAGCAGAAAGTATCAACTTCAATTATGATAAATGCTTAGCATTATTAGGTGTTGATGTTTCTTTTGAATTTTGCGTAAACACTTTAAAAGGTTTAGGTTGTGAAGTAGTTGAAAAAGATTCAAAAAATCTTGAAGTTACTCCACCAAGTTGGCGACAAGATTTATCGCGTCAAGCCGATTTATTTGAAGAAATTATACGTGTTTATGGTGTTGATTCTATTCCTGAAGAATTTCCACCAGTTTTAAAAGATTTACAGCTTGTTGGTAAGCTTGAAAACCGCCATCCATTCTTAAGTCGTGTACGTCATTATATGGCTGGTATGGGGCTAAATGAAGCTGTTTGTTATAGCTTTGTAGGGCATGAAGATTTAGATAGACTAAACCTACCTAAAGAACCACGTGTAAGCATTGCAAATCCGCTTACAAGTGAACAAAATGTTCTTAGAACTGAATTAGTTGCAGGGCTTTTAAATGCATTAAAAGTAAATATGGGGCAAAATGCACCATCAGTAAAATTATTTGAGCTTGCTCAATCATTTGTGAATGATGCTCAATCTGAAACTAAAGTGCATGAAACTCGCCGTATGGGTATTATGCTTACAGGGCAAAGAAACGAGCATTATCCGCATAAAAACTATGCAACTGAAATGTTTGAATATTCAGATCTTAAAGGCATAGTTGAAACATTTTTTGCTTCTTTCTTGAATTTACCAATGCCACAAATGCAGGTTATTACTGATCACCCATATCTTAGCCCTGCGATTAAACTAGTGCGTCCTAATGGTTCGCCTTTAGCTGATTTTGGCGATGTAGTTGGTGTTATGGGTAGAATTAAGCCTGAAATAGCAGATTATTACAATGCACGCGAACATGTATGGTATTCAGAAATTAATCTTTGTTCTTTACGTGTTGAAGCTGCAAAAAATACAATTCAGTTTAAAACATTACCTGTTTTCCCACCAGTACGCCGCGATATTACAGTAGTTGCACCACGTGCTATGAAAATGCAAGAAATTATAGATACTTTGACAAATGCAAAGTCTAAACTTCTTGAAAAGGTGGAATTGCACGACATGTATCTTCCAAGCAAAGATTCAGATGTGCATAACCTAACCTTTAGGCTTACTTTCCGCTCACAAGAGAAAACTCTGCAAGATAATGATGTGGATAAAGAAAGAGAAAAGCTTGTAAAAAACCTTACAGAAACCTTACAAGTAACAGTATAATAAGTAATAATATAATATAAAAAAAGCATTGGTATTTACCAATGCTTTTTTTTGCTTTTCATATTTAATTCTAACTTTGCTTCATACAGAGGTATGAAATATATTTTTTAAAGGTATCAGGGTCTTTTACATTCCTGATACATAAAATATTATTCCCTGTACCAGTTATTGTTATATGGCCATAATTAAAAATTCTACCAACAATTGTTTGGCTAATATTTATGGTTTCAATTTTTTTTATAGGGTATTCAGAAACATGGCGGCGTATAATGCCTTTTTTTGATATAACTCTGTAATTTGTTACAGCAATTTCTGAAAACCTTTGCCAGTAGAAAATTACAGGTAAAAGTAAGCCAAGTGAAAAGAATATCCACCAAAAATTATCCCATAAGGCGTATGCACCTTCATATATAACTTCTTCATCGTCAAATAAAGCACTGTTAATATAATTACCCATTTTTTATTTCTCCTATTATGAAGTACACTTTAATTTGCATTATAAAGTGTATATAATCAAGCTTTTAATAGCCTTAGCGTAAGATACTCAATCTCATAATTATTTTTCTTAAAAATTTCGTATTCTGGAAAAAAGATTTTACATTTTTATAGAAAATATTTATTTGCATACTACGCATTTTCTTGCGAAAAATATCTTCATTAAAGTTACTTTCAGCTAAATATTTTGCACTTTTGAAAGCATAACTTATCCCCTCAGCAGAGCTTGGGCTAATATATCCACCAGCTTCACCAATTAAAAATAAGTTTTTGGAACAATGAACTTTATGGAAGAAGTAGGGGCGTAATATAACAGTGCCTTCCCTACGTATTCTTTTGGTGCTACTTGATAAACCATTTCTCGCTTTAAAATCTTCAAAAATTTTCAATGCATTTTTTGGTTTTATGGCATAACCTACTAAAGTTGAATTATTTTTTGGTATGCTCCAACCATAGTAATCGCTCACTTTCTCATCAAAATAGCAAGTGTAATTTTGCGTTATTTGGGGTTTTATTTCGTCTTGAATTGAGGCATATCTTCTTATTCGCATATTCGGAAAAAATTTCTTAGCGACCTTAGATCTTGCCCCGTCAGCACCAACTAATATTTTGCATTTCAACTCATTATTAATTATATAGTGGGTATCGCTATATTCAATTGTGTTAACTTGGTAGCTAAAATATGTATCAGCTTGTAAGGCCTCTAAAAGAAATCTATCAAAGGCTTCTCTGTTTACATTAATATAATTACGCTTGTATTTTCTACTAAACGGCAATTCCGCTTCAAAGGTTTGCACAAAGCTTGGCTGTATAGGCTCTAAAACACTAGTAGGGATACTAATATTATGTTTTTTTAAAAAAGATTGTGCATCTGGTGCAATCATTCCACCGCAAGACTTTATTCTTATAGTCTCTGTGTTTACGATTAACCATATAGCCAAGGTTGCGAGCATCAATAATTGCTATGTTCAGATTCTTATCTTGGCAAAACCTCAATAAGCTACTTCCAGCAGGACCTGCACCAAGAATAATTACATCATACATTTTCATAGTGAACTGCATACCTTGTATAGATAAAATAGTCAAGCATATAAAAAAGAGGGGCTAGTAAACCCCTCTTATCTAGTTAGTTTTTGTCACAACCACAATTACATTTTTCAGTTGTATTTTTTGAGCCGCAAGATTTTGAACTTGAACAACCAATACATTTCTGACCATTCTTCTTAGCAACAATTATATAAGCAATAGCAACTAATAAAATAGCTAATATTACAGCAAGTGCTTCATAGTTTGACATACATCACCTTAATTATTTTAAGCTTTTACAATATTGTATTTGATTGAAGATTTTTCATTACCTTGTTTTAGTAAAACAAAAAGTAAAGCAAATAATGCTAGACATACTACTAAACCGGGTACAAAAGCAGTGCCTAATGTACCTAATGTGAGCAATGTACCAATTTGATACACACCAAACGCAACAATAAATGCTGTAGCAAATTGAAGAGCAATACCAGCTAAAAGCCATTTTTTGTTTTCAATTTCAGCATTCATCGCTCCAATAGCGGCAAAACAAGGCGGTGTGAATAAGTTGAACATAAGGTAGGCTAAAGCAGCTGCAGAAGTTAATCCCATAGTTTCAGCAACACTTGAAGCACCAGTAACAAGAGCAAGTTCTTCAGTATCAATAAAGTTTGTAATGCCATAAACAACAGCTAATGTGCCAACTACATTTTCTTTAGCAATAAAACCAGTTATAGCCGCAGCTGCTAACAGCCATGCACCGAAACCTAATGGAAGAAGTAAAACAGCAAATGGGCTTGAAATAGAAGCTAAAATAGATGTGTTTTCCATACCTTCAGCAACTACATTAAAGTTCAAATCAAATGTTTGCATTATTTGTACAGCTGCATTACATAGTAAAATAATTGTAGCAGCTTTAATAATAAATGCTTTACCGCGTGAAAGCATTGATTTTGTAGCTTCCCATATATTTGGGAATTGGTATTCAGGCAACTCCATAATAAAGAAAGAACGTGCGTATTTTTCACCAGAAATAATTTTTACAGCATATGCACCTAATATAATAAGGGAAATACCTACAAAGTACATCAATGTTCCAACCCAAGCTTCGTCAGCAAAGAAAACACCAGCAAATAAAGCAATAACAGGAAGCTTGGCACCGCAAGGCATGAAAGGTGTAAGCATAGCAGTTGTTCTGCGTTGACGTTCGTTTCTAATAGCTCTAGTAGCCATTACACCAGGAATAGCACAACCAGTTCCTATTACCATAGGAATGATTGATTTACCTGACAAACCAACGACTTTCAAGAATCTATCCATAACAACAGCAACACGTGCCATGTAACCACATTCTTCTAATAAAGCAAGTAAGAAGAACATAACCATGATAAGTGGTAAGAAACCTAAAACAGCACCAACACCACCAATAATACCATCAAGCAATAAAGAACTTAATAAAGGACTAACATCTTCACCAAGTTGAGCAGCAGCCCACTCATAGAACATATCAATATAACCTACAAGCCAATCAGCAATCATTGTACCAAGTGTTGTTTGTGAAATATAAAAAACTGACCACATAACAGCCATAAAAATAGGAATACCTAACCATTTATGAGCCACAATTCTATCAATACTATCTTGAATATTTTGTGTATTACTTGCAGTTTTACGTTTTTCAACTTTCGCAACAATGCTATTTACGAAATTATATCTTTCAATATCTGCTGTCTTTACAGCTTCTTCACTGTCAAAAGAACCAGGTTTTGCAGTATACGGCGGTGTTAAGGTCGTACCTATTACTGAAGCTGCTGCACGTATTAATTCTTTCAGTCCTTTCTTCTCTGCACTAGTTGATGTTGTAGCAACAACAGGGCAACCTAAAATTTCAGAAAGTAAAATTTCATCAATTTTAATATTTTTCTTATCAACTAAATCGCTTTTATTCAATGCTACAACTACAGGAATACCTAATTCCAAAAGTTGAGTTGTAAAGAAAAGACTACGGCTTAAATTAGTTGCGTCAACAATGTTAATAATTACATCTGGGTTTTCAGTTTTTACAAATTTATGCGTAATACTTTCTTCTGATGTAAATGGTGACATCGAATACGCACCAGGTAAATCAACTGCACGTAAAGGTGTACTACCATATTGCAGTTCTTTTTTTATATCACCTTCTTTCTTCTCAACTGTGACGCCTGCCCAGTTACCAACTTTTTCAATTTTACCAGTAATGGCATTAAATAAAGTTGTTTTCCCGCTATTCGGGTTCCCTGTAAGAGCAATTCTCATTTTAACTCCTCATCAATTTTTTAAATTATTATTGCATTAGCAAGATCTGAATCTATACTGTATCTTGCGTCTTTAATACTTATAACTAGATTATTCTTTAATTTTGAAATAATAGTTACTTTTTGCCCCTCATAACAACCTAATGAAAATAAAAATTTTACCATTTCTTCGTCATGCTTTGCATCGATTGCAAGTATTGTGTATTCATGGTCAACTTCCCCATAAAATAAGGTGTTAACATTAGTATTTTCTTGCTTACTAGAGGAAGAGCTAGAAAAAGCATTTTGTAAAGATGTAAAAAGTTTTTTTGTATACTTCATGTGATTATAACCCTATAGACAAAAGCTTAGGTAAGTTTTATTAAGTTTGGTAGAACTAACAATTGACAATAATTAGTCTTGGCTAATTTGTCAAGTAATTTAAGGACAAAATTCGAACTAGAATTAGCTTTAAATACATTAATAAAGCAATAAAAAAATAATTACACGCTAGTTATACTTCACTAACATTTTCATTTTTATAAAACAAAAATAAAAAATTTAGCCCTTACTTATTTATATAAATGTACGCATAAAAAAAAATTTTAAATTTCAATTATAATTTTTTTACAATAGATATTTGCCTTTTTTTTACAAAAAATTCAAAAACAAAAAAGAGAAGAAGAACTTTCTTTTTATTAGTATCGAATTAGCAGTATAAACTACTTAACTTCAACTACAGCACCAGCGATTTTATTTATAAAGATTTTGGAT
>CAYJFV010000067.1:1899-8556 GCA_964369275.1 uncultured Desulfovibrionaceae bacterium | reverse complement strand
TTTTTGCGTGAATCTTCACCAGCGGCAGAAGAACGAACAGCAACTGGAACATCTTTTTCGCCAGCTTCTGTACAAATATCAAGGTATGCATTTGCAACAGCGTCTTTAACTGTTTGTGGAAGTTCAACTGAAAGTATAGCAGATTGAACTAATACTGAACGCTTACGTAATTGATCAATTACTTCTTGTGAAGTAGCAAAGCCTTCAACTACGTTTTCAACAAACATACGTAAAGGAATTTTCTTTGCATCAGTAACTTGTTCATTAGCTTTTTTAATTTCTTTAGCAAAGGTACGAACGAGTTTTTGCAAAAATTCAGGGTCTGAGTTAATTTCAGGGTCATTCCAGTCAATTCTTGCGTATTCTCTTTCGATTGTTGAGCGTATAAGAGCAGCGTTTACTTTAGTTTCATCTAGTAATAAATGAAAGCAAATAGAGGAAACAGCACGGAATTGAGGTGATTGAACGTCTTTTACTTCATGTATTAGTGCTGTATTATAGTTTTTACCACCTACTAAAATTTCAGCTTCTTCACCAATAGCTTTAATTTCAGCTCCAGTGAGAATAAGCTTCTTTTTTAGTATTTCTATTGAGTCAATTTTAGGCTGCTGCACTTTAGGCATAGTTTCCTCCAAAAGCATAATTGATTTATTTTTTGTACAGTATATTATCGTATATTGTCAAGGTCAGTTCCGCAGTGCGGGCAAAAACGCATATCTAGTTGAATTGGTTTATGGCAAAGCTCATTCGGGCATAAACGAGGCACAGGAGCAAGTTCAACAAGTAATTCACCTTCTTTTACAGGCACCATATTACGAGTTTGCTTATAATTAGCACCTTTTACAACGCGTTTTACTATACCATCAAGTGGTGCAACCACTGCTTTTTCTTGTTTCATTATAGATATATTGAATAACTCATCACCCTTAGAAACAATATCGCCAACTTTTACATAAGTTACCCATAAATCGCCAGAGCAAGGTGCTCCAACATGATATTGATTATCTTCATCAGCTAATTCTAATGCAGATTTTAAACTTCCTTTAGGGTCGCCTATTTTTACTTCATGTAAAATAGATTCTGAATCGTAGGTATAGCGAACAAGTAAAGTACCGTGTTCAGGGTCTTCACGCATAGCATCAATACGCATTTGGTGTGGTTTATTTTTAGAATCAATAAAGTTTAGTGTTCTACCAATTTCTAAACCTTCAAACCATACATCTAATGGTATTTTGTTAGGGTCGCCATATGTGTTAACAAATTTGAAAGTTTTTAATGCATCGGCAGGGTGGTTTAAGAATAAAACAGTTTCTTCTTCTGTAGGTTGTCGTTTTAATTCTTTAACTAAAGTTTTTTCTTCACGTGCTATATCAACATCTTCTAATAAAAGCATTGGTGATTCAGTTGTGCGAGATAATATAGCCTCGTTACAATTAGCACCAAAAGCAGATTGATATACCCAATCAGCTGGGAAACCAAGTGGAAGTTTACCAAATTTACCTAATAATAAATTTCTAAACGCATCGTTACAATCTTGATAGATATTTAATCTATCTTTCTTGATTTCTTCGCTTAATTCATTTTCAGTTTTACTTGAAACTTCATTTATTGTAGCAAGAAGAGCGTTAACTTCGTCTTGTCCACCGCGTTTATACGCTCCAGTTACAGCTAGGAAAGCAGTATTCCATGTAATTTGAGAACCAGGTGTAACATCATGGTAGCGTACAATTTTACGAGTTGCAGCTAAAAATTCAAGCATTGATGGAAGTAAATGTATATAACCTTGTTTTAAAGCACCCTCTTGCGAAGAAGAAGTTGCACCGCCAGGCATAGCATGGTTTACAACATTATAATCAGTTCCTAAGAAATAAGGTGAAGCATATCTATCATAATAAGGCATAATTTGCTTTAGTACGAAGTTAGCGTCTTTAATAGAATCCATATCTAATAGGTTATCAATTCCAAATTCATCTTTAATATAGGCTGCAGTAGCTTGAATATCGCCTTGCCCGTAAGAGCGAACACCCGCACCTAAAGCCGCATCTACAATATGACATCCTGCTTGAGCCGCCGCACCAACACTTGGTACAAATAAGCCATCAGTGTAATGTCTATGGTAATGTAAAACTAAGTCAGGGTAGGCTTTACGTAAACGTGAAACTAAATCACGTGTGAATTTAGGCGAGCAAACACCAGCCATATCTTTCAAGCCAAGAATAATTTCTTTACTTGCTTTTGTTTTATCAACACCTAGAATTTTTGCAACGGTTGATAAAATATAATCAGTTACGCCTAAATAATGCTCTACATCAAAACCTTTAGCAACTGATAATGATAATGCGGGTTCAAAAATAATATCTTTTCTATCTAAGAAAATTTCAGCTAATGGAAGCATATTATCAATATCGTTCAAGAAGTCGAAACAACGAATAATATTATAATTTTCGCTAATCATTTCAGCAGTTTTACGCATAACATTTTTTGGTTGAGGTACATAGCCTAAGCCATTAGTAGAGCGTAGTAAAAGCTGTTTATTAGTTTTTGGAGCATACATATTCCATTTTTTTGCTTCGGTAAATGGATATGTCATATTAGCCATCATGTTTACGTGGAAATGAGCCCCACCACCATTTTCAATAGAAAATAGGTTAGCATTATCTAAATAAGGAGCTATACATTCATCTTCACCAAGTCTAAATCTGTTACCATTATTAGATTGAGTCATGTCACGCGGTGTAGTATCGGTAAAGTGAATTTTATTAGTATCGCGTACAAAGTCTAATAAAGCGTGTCTATCATTTTTAGGGTAGGGGTTAGAACTGTATTTTTTCTCAGTGCTAATATTTGGCATTGCTAAATTAAAGCGAGGCAAACGCGGAGTTGTAGCAGTTCTATATTCACCTAATAAAACATGTGGATTATAGCCTTTAGCTGTAATTTCAGCTACTAAACGAGCTATACGCTCACCTTCTGGTGCAATATCTTGGTATGCAAATAATTCTGGTCTTAGCGTAACAAAGTTAGTATCAAAGTTAGCACTTAGAAATTCTGGATTTTTCAATATATATTCATAGAAAGGTATAGTTGTTTTTAAGCCTGAGATTGAATATTCATCTAAAGCACGTGACATTATACCGCAAATTTTTGTCCAATCGCTACCATAGGCAATAAGTAATGAACCAGCTGAATCGTAATTAGAAGGGAAATCGTAGCCAGCTGTGATATTAGAATCAAGGCGAATACCAGGGCCACCAGGTGAAACGTACCTTGTAATTCTTCCTGCATTTGGTGCAAAATTATTTTGTGGGTCTTCACAGTTGATACGAACCTGCATAGCGTGTTGCATTGGTTTTACTTTTTCTTCATTGAAAGGAAGTTCTAAACCAAAAGCAATACCAATTTGCGTTTCAACTAAATCTACACCGTATCTACATTCAGTAATACCGTGTTCAACTTGTAAACGAGTATTGATTTCAATAAGGTAAGGTGTACCATCTTCTGCAACTAAAAATTCAATTGTAGCAAGTGAATCATAGCCTACATGTTTAATTAGTTTACGTGAATATTCTTTTAGGGTTTCACGTAATTCAATAGTCATACCTTTCCATGGGGAAGGGGTGATTTCAATAAGTTTTTGGTGGTTACGTTGCACTGAACAATCACGCTCATCAAAAGCAAAAACATTACCGTATTTATCAGCTATAACTTGAATTTCGATATGGCGAACATTTTGTAAATATTTTTCAACAAATAAACGTGGGTTACCAAAAGCAGCTTCTGCCATTGTAGAAGCTTTTAAAAAGGCGTCTTCCAATTCAGTTTCGTTTTTAATAGCAAAAATACCACGACCACCACCGCCACCTTCGGCTTTAAGCATAACAGGTAAACCAATTTCATCAATAAGTTTACGTGCTTCAGGAATATCAACAGCACCTTCTGAACCAGGAACAACAGGAATATTCAGTTCTTTAGCTAAATTTCTAGCTTGAACTTTGTTACCTAATAAATTCATAGCTTCAGCAGTAGAACCAATAAAAATTATGCCTGCTTCTTTACACTTACGTGGGAAAGCATCATCTTCAGAAGCAAAGCCCCAACCTGGGTGAATTGCTACTATATCGTTTTCTTTAGCTTTAGATATAATTAAATCAATATCAAGGTATGCATTAGGAGTATTGCCTAATAATAAAAGTTCATCTGCACCAGAAGCAGCAGGAGAGGTTTTATCAATATCAGTTGCCGTCATTACAGCAATTGCGTTACAACGTTCTCTAATTGCACGACAAATACGCCTTGCAGGTATACCCCTGTTTGCAACAAGAATTTTCTTTCCTTTAACTTCTGTAAGAAATTCATCAAAACTTAAACCAGACATAACTTCCTCAACTTTAAAATTATAATAAATTAAACTTCTAAATAGCCCGAATGCTCCCGCTTAGAAAAGTTCTCAATCCATAATTTGTATCAATAATAATTCCACCTAAACTTTCTTGTTCAAGGCTTATTCCTTTTACTATGCCGGTATAATCGAACACATTTGTATTATCAGCATGTAAATCAAAATCGCCAAAAACTAAAGCATCTGATATACGGACCTTTTGCTGCTTATATGCTAGGTGAGTATTTGTTTCTGATAAAAGTTCTTTTTGGGCTTTTAATCTAACTTTTTCAAGCTCTATATTATAACTTTTCTCTTCATCAAATTCATTATTATCAAACTTTAAATTTCTTTCATTTAAACTTTTTTTTTGGTAACACAAAAAGGTATAAAATACAAGTCTTTCCCATAGTGCATTAACGATAGTTTTTGCACTAGAAGCATTTAAAAAAAATGAATTTAAATCTATAAAATTAGACAAAGATGAGGGTATTAAAGCATTTTTTTCTTCATAAATTGATAATTTTGGTGAAGATTGAATATTAATGCCAATTCCGGCATAAATTTTATTTTCTTTTTCTTCAACCAAAATACCGCCAATTTTAAAATAATTATTATCACTTTTAATAAGCAAATCATTAGTCCACTTCATGCAAAATTGATAATTTGCTTCTGCAATATTTTCATAAAATAAATTTTTAAGAAAATTAATTATAATCCCACCAATTATTGGAGCAATAGCTTGCGTATTAAAAAATGAATTTTTTGGTAAAACAAGGGTGGCGTACATATTACCGCTTGAAGAATGCCATGTATGCCCTTGCTGCCCACGCCCGCTAGTTTGGTTATACGCTAGCACAGAAGACCATTCTTCAATACTCTTTTTGATACTAAGACTATGAGCAATATCTAATGTTGATGTAACACTGTCATACACAAAACACTTAGTTTGAATTGTATCTAACAAAATTTCTTTAGTTTCTATATGCTTATTAGCAATGTTGTTATTCAACACTTCTTGTAACCTCTTGTACAACTTCAAGGTGCCTTAGTTTATCAATAGTTTGATAAAGGTGAACAACATCACGTAGTTCTAGTGTCATTTCGATGTCAGCTCTGCCATCAACTAAAGAAACCATCATAAGCATTATGATATTAACATCTTGCTGAGCAAGGGCTTCTGAAATTTTGGCAAGAGTACCTTTTTGGTTTGTGGCATATACATGAATACGAACTGGGAAAGGTTCGTGCATTTGCTTGTCACTACTCCAAGAAACTGTAATAAGCCTTTCAGGTTCAAGTTCTTGTATGTGCGGACAAGCCGAAGTATGTACAACAATACCACGCCCACGACTAATAAAGCCGATTACATGATCACCAGGTAGAGGGGAACAGCATTGAGCAAAGCGAACAAGCATGTCGTTTTGCCCTTGAATTACAATACCATCTTGTTTTTTAGGGCTTGCTTCTTTTTGTTCTCTTGCTTCTCTGTGTTCTTTATATTCTTTTAGTTTTAATTCTTTTAGCCTTTTTTCTTCTTCTGGAAGCTCTTTACCAGTTAATTCTAAGTAACGAGTAAGCAATTTTCTTGGTGTAATTTTTGTATAACCAACAGCAGAAATTACATCATCTAAAGTATTAAAAGACATATCTTCACGTAATAAGCCAAAAGAGCCGTCTTTAATAGCTTTATTTACGTTAATACCAAGTTTTTTTGCTTCTTTATCAAGCATTTCTCTGCCAAGTTGAACAGCTGCATCACGTTCTTTAGTGTTAAGATAGTGCTGTATTCTTGACCTTGCTCTTGAAGTTTTTACAAACTTTAGCCAATCTCTATTAGGATTTTTCTTTTTATCAGTGATAATTTCAATGGTATCACCACTTTTTAAAGGAGTAGAAAGTGGTGTTAGCTTACCATTAACCTTAGCACCAACGCAATGGTGACCAATATCACTATGTATGTGATATGCAAAGTCAATTGGTGTTGAACCCTCAGGTAATTCTTTAACTTCACCGCGTGGAGTAAAGAGATAAATTTCATTTTTAAATAAATCTAGCTTAAGCGATTGCATAAACTCTTTAGAATCGCTTTCATCTCTTTGTCTATCAACTAAATCTCTAAGCCATTGTAATTGCGGAACATCGTCAATTTTTCTATTTCTTTCTTTATAAAGCCAGTGCGAAGCAACACCATTTTCAGCTAAATGGTGCATTTCTTCTGTACGAATTTGCACTTCTAAGCGTTCGCCCTCTGGGCCAATAACTGTAGAGTGTAAGGA
>CAYJFV010000067.1:0-1889 GCA_964369275.1 uncultured Desulfovibrionaceae bacterium | reverse complement strand
ACCAGGAACAGGTTTCCATAAAGCATGCACATAACCAATAACAGCATAACAATCTTGAATATTTTTAACTATTACCCTAAATGCAATAATATCATGCATTTCATCAAGACTAGTTTTTTGTTCAGTCATTTTTTTATAAATGCTGTATTTATGCTTTATTCTACCAAATACATGGCCATCAATATTATTATCGTCTAATATTTTTTGAAGTTTTAAAATAACTTTTTCTATAAGCTTACGCTCTTGCATTTGGTTTTCTTCTAACCAATTTGAGATATTTTCCCATGCATCTGGAATAAGATATTTAAAACTTAAATCTTCAAGTTCTAACTTCAATCTATGCAAACCAAGCCTGTTGGCAAGTGGTGCATAAATATCCATAGTTTCTTGAGCAATGCTTTTTTGCTTATGCGGTTTTTGAAAATCAAGCGTAAGCATATTATGCATACGGTCTACAATTTTTACTATTGGTACACGAATATCGTGACTCATAGCTAAAATCATTTTACGTATATTTTCTGCTTGCTGTTCTTCCTTAGTATCAAAAGACATAAAGGAAATTTTAGTAACACCATCAACAATATCAGCAACTTCCTCACCAAATTCTACATCAAGCTCTTCAATATAAGCTTCTGTATCTTCTACAGTATCATGCAATAAACCGGCAATAATAGAAGCTTCATCAAAGCCATTTTCAGCAAGTAATAAAGCAACACTTGCAGGGTGCATTAAGTATGGTTCACCTGAAAGGCGAAGTTGCCCCGCATGTGCAGCTTCTGCATATTTATAGGCACGCCCAACAGATTCCAAATCTGCATGAGGATTTTTCTTGCTGATAGCATAAAAAATTTCTTCAGGAGTTGGAACAGATGGATGAGTACGTTGCTGCATTAACTGTTCAGCGTGAACAGTATCATCATTAATTTCATTATGTGCTACAATTTTGTCAGACATATTACCTACTGTGCATAAATTTGTAAATTTTTAGGAACATACCATTTGTCAATATTATATGAAATGCCTGCAGGAGCGGGTTTTATACCATGAAAGCGTTTTTGTACCATAGGTAAAGAATAGGGTACATATAAGAATAAATATGGTTGCTCTTCATGCAAAATTTCTTGAAATGCATGGTAGAGTTTTGTTCTTTCTTCTTGATCTAAGGTAGAGCGAGCTTCAACTAGTAAATTATCTACTTCAGGGTTAATAAAGTTTACAAAGTTTAAACCACCAGGTGTTGCTTTAGAGGAATGCCATACATCAGAAACATCAGGGTCTTGTAGAATATTCCAACCTAGAATTATTGCATCAAAGTTTCCTTTGTCTACAAATTCTTGAATAAATGCCGACCATTCTACAGTACGAATTTTCATATCAATTCCAATTTCTTTGTAAAATGCTTGCATTACAGTAGCAGTTTTTATTCTTAAATCATTTCCTTGGTTTGTTAAAACTGTAAATTCAAAGGCTTTTCCGTCTTTTTCTAAAATATTATTAGAATTTAAATGCCAGCCAGCTTCACTAAAAAGAGCTAAAGCTTTTTCTTTATCATAAACATAAGGAGTTAATTTATCATTATACGCCCAAGTTTCAGGTTTGTAAGGCCCAACTGTTGGTTCACCTAAACCTAGTAAAACAGTTTTTATTATGGCATCTCTATCAATTGCGTGAGATAATGCTTTTCTTACATTTTTATCCGTAAACAATGGATTTTTTAGATTAAAACCAAAATAAGTATAGCCAAAGGAAAGAGTTTTATATTTATTCCACATCTGTTCCCATTGTCTACCATTTGTTTGCCTTAGATATTGCTGAGGAGTAAGCCCTAAATAATCGACTGCGTTATTTCTAGCTTCAAGAAAAATTGTAGATTGATCTGGAATTATTCT
>CAYJFV010000066.1:7874-8581 GCA_964369275.1 uncultured Desulfovibrionaceae bacterium | reverse complement strand
AAGAATTTTATGCATATTGCATACTTAATAATGCCCTTGAAAAATGCAAGCATTTCTCAAGGGCATTATATCTTCCTTTACTGCATACACAATATTTTCTCTACTTACATTTTCGTGGCTAAGGTGATTAATGGAAGTTGGACTAGTTAATGGTAGGACAAGAGCAAAAGTTATTATGTGCAACACTTGCAAATGCAAGTGAGAAAAGAATTGTAATTGAAATTCATAACTTTCTTACTAGTGTAATAAGTTCAGAAAAGTTTACATTTTTGCATTAGGGATTCTAAAGGAACTTAGTTCCGTAGGGCTTGACCGCCCTTTAGCCCTCGGAGAGAAAAATTAATAGTACATTATATAACTAAAGATTGCTCAATAGCATTTTTTGGGCAAGCAAGCATGCATGAACCGCAATCATCGCATCTTTCAGGGTTTACTGTGTAGGGTGTACCTTCAACAATTGCTTTAAAGGTGCATGCTTTTTTACATATACCACAAGAAATACATTTTTCAGGGTTAATTCTTGCACCTGCTGGGTTTACAGTTGCACCACCAAAAGCAAAACGCTTTCTTAGTAATTTATGGTCGCGTGTTTTCATTTCAAAATCGTAATTATAAATTTCGCCACGCCCTTTATACATTACAAAATTTCCATTTCCCATTTGTGGGTACATTTCAATATCACGGGCAGCAACTTCTAAATGTTTATT
>CAYJFV010000066.1:3948-7864 GCA_964369275.1 uncultured Desulfovibrionaceae bacterium | reverse complement strand
TATTAGAGTATCCATATATAAATCTATCTATTTCTTTTTCTATAACTTCTTCTGCTGGCATAAAGCGAATATCACCTATAAGTCTAAAAGAATAGCCAGGTTGAAATTCAGGTATAGCACCAACATCGTCATGGTTTAATATAGTTCCGCCACTATTGCCACATACAGTAACTTTCAAAGTGTCATGCAATTGCCTACCATAAGGTTTATTAGCCATAGTTCTAAAATATATACCTTCATCAGAATAGCCGTTAAAGTGGGCTACGCGTGAATGTACTTCACCTTCATAAATGGTTGAAAAAACTAAAACACCAATATTATCAGCAATATCATATATTTCTTTAATAGTCATAACTTATCTCCTTTAGGTAGGTTAATATTTACATAAAATTAGTTCGATGTCAAACAATATTTTAATTTAAGGCTTTATAAATAAAATTTTAGAATTATAAAAGTTAAACTTGAAGTTTTTTAAATCCTGTGTAAAATGATGGTGATGAATGTAAAACTTTTCTTTTAGTTAAGAGGTAAAACAATGACTAATTTTAAATACCCAAGAGTTCTATTAAAGTTGAGTGGCGAAGCATTAGCTGGCGAGAATGGATTTGGTATTTCACCTGAAATTGTTAGCAAAATTTGTGCTGAGATAGCTCAAGTTTGTAATGAAGGAGCCGAGATAGCATTAGTTATTGGTGGCGGTAATATCTTTAGGGGTTTATCAAGCTCTGCTAAAGGGATGGATCGTTCTACTGCTGATTATATGGGTATGCTTGCAACAGTAATAAATGCACTTGCGGTGCAAGATGCTTTAGAAAAAATTGGTGTACCAACTAGGGTGTTATCGGCTTTAGCAACTAAAGAGGTTGCAGAACCATATATCAGACGCAGAGCTATGAGGCATTTAGAAAAGGGCAGGGTAGTAATTTGTGCAGCAGGCACAGGTAACCCTTACTTTACAACTGATACTGCTGCTGCTTTGCGTGGTGTTGAGCTAAATTGTTCAGCCATTATTAAAGCAACTAAAGTGGATGGTTTATACGATAAAGACCCTATGAAATACCCTGATGCGGTAAAGTTTGATACAATTTCTTATGAAGAAACTTTACGTAGGCATTTGCAGGTTATGGATACTACAGCAATAACTTTAGCTCAGGAAAATAGTATTCCAATTATTGTATGTTCTATGTTTGATGGTGCAATAAAAAGGGTACTTACGGGCGAAAAAGAAGGCAGTTTAGTTACTGGCGAATAAAATAAAAAAAATTACAGAATATCTGTTTTTATGGAGAAATAAATGAGCGTTGATGAAATTATGTTTGATGCTGAAGATCGCATGGAAAAAGCTTTAGTTGCACTAGACCGCGACTTTGGTAAATTACGCACAGGACGTGCTTCTACAGCATTAGTAGATGAAATTAAAATTGATTATTATGGTACACCTACCCCAATTAAAGGCGTAGCTTCTGTATCAATTCCAGATAGCCGCACAGTTGCAATTCAACCTTGGGATAAAGGTTCTTTTGCTTTAATTGAAAAAGCAATTCAAACTTCTGATTTAGGACTAAACCCTATGAATGATGGTAAAATTATTCGTATTGTTATTCCAGCTTTAACAGAAGAACGCCGTAAAGAGCTTTCAAAATTAGCTAAAAAGTACGGTGAAGATGCAAAAGTTGCTATCAGAAACATTCGTCGTGATGTAAATGATTCTATGAAAAAGCTTGAAAAAGATAAAGTAATTTCTGAAGATGATATGAAAAAATCTTTAGACGATGTGCAAAAAGTGACCGATAAATACGTTGCTAAATGCGATGAAAAGTTTGTTGCTAAAGAAAAAGAAATAATGGAATTATAAGATTGAAGCATATTGCTATTATAATGGATGGGAACGGACGCTGGGCAAAAGCTCGTGGTCTTGCTAGAAGTGAAGGCCATAAAGCTGGTGCAGAGGTTGTCCGTTCAATATTTGAGTACGCTAAAGAAATTAATCTTCCGTATTTAACTTTGTATGCTTTATCGCGTGAAAATTTGTCGCGTCCTGCTGATGAGGTGAATCAACTTTTTTCACTTCTTGCAAAGTTCATTTCAGGCGAGTTAGATAATTTAATAAAGCAAGATATACGCTTACATGTTATTGGCGATATTAAGTCTTTACCATTAGTTACTCAAAAATCTTTAAATTATGCTTTAGAAAAAACAAAAGATTGTAAGTCGCTAAATGTTGCTTTAGCTTTAGCGTATTCAGGCCGTGAAGAAATTGCAAGGGCTTTTATGCGTATGTATGAAAATGAAGATGTTGCTTCATTAGCAAAAGCAAAAGATGCAAGTTCAATTATTGCTGAAAAAATAAAATCTTATTTAGATGCTCCTTCATTTCCTGAACCTGATTTAATTATCCGCACAGGTGGCAATATTCGCATAAGTAACTTTTTGTTGTACCAAGCAGCCTATAGTGAATTTTATTTCACTGATTTGTTTTTTCCTGACTTTACAAAAGATGAATTTCAAAAAGCAATTGATGAATTTTCTAAAACAACAAGGCGTTTTGGTAAAACAGACGAACAAATTGCACAAAGTTAGTTCTGCTTATTATAGTTGTGCATACATATAAAGGATGTTATGTTTAAAGGTTTATCTACAAGGATAATGACAGCCTGTGTATTATCTGCAATATTAGTTTTTGCATGGCTAAAAGGTGGCATATTTTTAAATTGCTTCTTACTTGTTTTATGTGCTGTTGGCACTTGGGAATTTTCACGCATGTTTTTAGCTAAAGGCTCTAGCATGGTTTCATTTTCAATTGCTTTATCAATATTTATTGCTTTAGTTACACTATTTAGTCATGTAAGTTCTTATATTCCTTTTACTATTTCTGCTTTATTTCGTTGGAGCAAGCAAATAGATAAGGCTATAGAAGAGGGTGCAGTTGTAATACTAGCTCAGCTTTATGTTCCTTTTATTTTATTGCTAACAGCAGAACTATCGCCTTATGAACAATTATTTATTGTAGCTCTTCCTGCTTGTAGTGATACTTTTGCTTACTTTACAGGCCTTGCCATTGGTAAAAAGAAAATTTGGCCAGAAGTTAGCCCTAAAAAAAGTGTTGAAGGTTCAATTGGCGGCTTGTTTGCTTGTACTGTTTTTACAATAATCTACCTTGGAAATTTTGGGGTAAAACCAATTTTTGATTTTATTACTCCACTTGAAGCTTCTTTTTCATTTTCAACTGTTTTATTATACGCTTTTATCGGTGTAGTGTTAGGTGTGCTTGCTCAATTAGGCGACTTCTTTGAGTCTGCCCTAAAAAGACATACTAATGTAAAAGACAGTTCCAATATCTTGCCTGGACATGGTGGCATATTAGATAGGTTAGACAGTATTATTTTTGTGCTTCCCGCATATTATGCTATTACATCATTATTACCTCATTTAAAATTTTAATTAATATAAATATGCAATATATAACTGCACTTCCAAGTGAAGAATATAATAATTCTTTTCCTCGTACTCTTTCAATTTGCGGAAGTACGGGGTCTATTGGTGTTAGTACGCTAAAAATAGTTGAAGAAAATGAAGAATTATTTGAAGTTATTGCTCTTGGAGCAGGAAAAAATATAGAATTGTTATTCAAGCAAGTGCAAAGGCATAAGCCCAAATATATTGTAGTTCAAGATGAATGTGATATTGAAAAATTATGTAATCTTTTATCTTCTTTTTCTCTTTATAAAACAGGTGAGTATCAACCTATTGTTTTATTTGGGCAAGAGGGTTATGAAACAATTGCATCATTACAAGAAATTACTACTTTTGTTTCTGCACAAGTTGGTGCTTCGGGCTTACGTGCAACTTTAGCCGCGGCTAAGGCTGGTAAAGTAATTGGCATTGCAAATAAAGAAAGTTTAGTTTTGGCAGGTAA
>CAYJFV010000066.1:2371-3938 GCA_964369275.1 uncultured Desulfovibrionaceae bacterium | reverse complement strand
GTAATTTGCTTCGCGAAACCTGCAATAAAACAGGTGCTACCTTACTACCAATTGATTCTGAACACCATGCTTTATTCCAATGCTTAGAAGTATCAAAAGAGATAAAAAAACTCGTGTTAACAGCTTCTGGTGGGGCTTTTCGTAATAAAGATGCTGCTTTTTTAAAAACTGCTAAAGCAAGCGATGCCTTGAAACACCCAACTTGGAATATGGGTGCAAAAATTACTATTGATTCAGCTACTTTAATGAATAAAGGCTTTGAAATTATAGAAGCTTGTCATTTATATAGTGTTGATATGTCTTATGTAGATGTTGTTGTGCATAAGCAAAGTATTATCCATTCAATGGTAGAATTTCAAGATAATTCTTTTATAGCTCACTTATCTACACCAGATATGCGTTTGCCTATTGCACATGTAATTCTATACCCACACATGCCACAGGCAGATATTTGCAAATTACCTTTGCTTGACTTAGTAACACAAGCTTCACTAACATTTGAAAAGGTTGATAGTGATAATTTCAGATGTTTAGAACTAGCTAAACAAGCTTTTACACAGCAAAAATGTATTGCACTAAATGCGGCTAATGAAATTGTGGTTGAGGCATACTTAAAAAATCAAATTTCTTTTTTTGATATTGCATCAATAATTGAAAATGTGCTTGAAAAAGCCGAAACTGACTCTAACAATATTGACGATATTTTGTTTTTAGATAATAAATACAGAACAATTACATCAAGTTTTATAAAATAAATATATAGGAATATACAATGGAAGGAATTTTTTCTACATCATATCAAATATTTGCAGGTATTTTAGTTCTTGCAGCTGTTATATTTTTTCATGAATTAGGGCATTTTTTAATTGCTAGAAAATTAAAATTAGGTGTTGTAACTTTTTCAGTTGGCTTTGGGCCTAAAATTTGGAAAAAATCAGTAGGTAAAACTGAATATTGCTTATCTGCTGTTCCTTTAGGTGGCTATTGTGCTATTGTTGGTGAATATTCACCAGAAGTTGAAGAGCTTGGCTTTACAGCAGATGAAGCTATTACTAACCGCCCACCTTTAGACAGGTTATTGGTTGCTTTAGCAGGGCCAGTAGCTAACTTTATTTTTGCATTTGTAATTTATTTTGGTGTTGCCTTATATTCAGGTTCATCAATTTTATTACCCGTAGTTGGCGAGGTTGCACCTGATAGTGCAGCAGCGGAAATTGGCTTACAAAAAGATGATATTATTCTTTCAATTAATGGTACCCCTATTACTGAATGGGCATTAATTGTTGATGCTATTACAGCAACTAATGGCGAAGAGAGCGAACTTGTATACGAGCGTGATGGTAATACAATTACCGAAATCTTCACACCTAAACAAAGCCTGCGTACAAATTTATACGGCGAAGAGGAAACAGCATATTTACTTGGAGTAAGCCCACTTGGTGAAGTAAAGAATGTTCCTCTTGGTTTCTTTGGTGCCATTAAGCAAGGTTTTGTTCAAGTGTATGATATCACGTATATGACACTTGAAGGAATTGGCAAACTTATTACAGGTGCTGTTTCTACTGAT
>CAYJFV010000066.1:0-2361 GCA_964369275.1 uncultured Desulfovibrionaceae bacterium | reverse complement strand
TTTACTTTTCTGTGGTTTAATTAACGTAAACCTTGGAATTTTAAACTTATTACCAATTCCAGCACTTGATGGTGGTACAATAGTGTTCTCATTAATTGAAATGGTTACACGTCGCCAAATAAGCGAAAAAGTACAAAATAGACTAATGCAAATTGGTATGCTATTGTTAATTTCACTTATGGTATTCACCACAGGCAATGATATAATGCGTTTTTTTAGATAAAGGTATATTATGAGTTTAGCTGATAATAGAAAAGTAAGACAATTATATGAATTAATAGAATTTTTTGAGGCTGGGCTAGTATTAAATGGCCCAGAAGTAAAATCTATTCGCAATGGTAAAGTATCTTTTGCTGATTCTTATGTCGACTTTAAAGACGGCGAAGCTTTAGTTATTGGCTTACATATTGCGTACTACGAGCAAGGCACTTCTGTAAAGCAAGAGCCAACACGCCCACGCAAGCTTTTATTACATAAAAGAGAAATTAATACACTTGCTAGAAAAGTTGAACAAAAGGGGCTAACTGTAGTTCCTGTTAACTTGCATTTAAAAAATGGAAAAATTAAGCTTGAAATTGCTCTTGCCCGTGGTAAAAACTTGCATGACAAAAGGCATGATTTAAAAGATAGAGCTGAAAAACGTGACCTTGAAAGAGAGTTAGTACGTCATGGCTAATAAAGCCAATGATGATAAGTATTCAAATTCTTATGAATACAATAATGATTATTCCTATTGGAAAAGACCGCAACCACGCGAGCGTAAAAAGCGTGCATATTTAGAGCCTACACAAATTTTTAAAATTCAAGAACGTGTTTTAAAAAGTAAAGGCTATGATGAAACAAGAAAACAAGTTTCACTGCTTTATGAACATTGGGAAATGGTGTTTGGTGAAGATTTAGCCAAACTAGCACTACCAATAGGTTACAGAAATAAAATTCTTCTTATAGCCGCTGAAGATTCTATGGCTTTAAACGAATTAAATTATTACCAAGAAGAAATACTTGAACGCATACACGCTTTTATGGACAATAAATTCTTTGAAAGAGTAGAATTTCATTTACTACAAGGTAAAACTCCGCTAAACAAAGTAGAAAAAGCCGTACATTTTTTCTATAAAACAGAACTTATACGCCCAGAAAATTTAGGAAAATTAAATCTACCCGAAGGAAAGGTTAAAGATGCCTACTTACATTATCTTTCACTTTTTGAATAGAATAAAATATTTAGCCTTTCTTTTAATGTTTACTTTTTTTGCAAACACTGCCTTTAGTGCAGTACAAAATTCCGAAAATAGCGTAGCAGATTTACACGCTATACCGCAAGATGTAAGTTATTTTTTGCCACAAAATCCTAATAATTTACTAGTTAGCGAACAAGAAGCAAAAGAAATGCTTGAACGCTTTCGCACAAACTTATTTATGGCTTGGGAACATAAAAAAGCAAGCGTTTCCGCTAAAGATATAAGCATGTATTTCAACCGCTCAGTTCCTGAACGTGGCTATGCTGAAAACTATCTTCCATGGGATACAAAAGCTTGGGAAGAACTGAAGAAGAATGCAAATCTTAAAACTTACCCAAACATGATGCAAACTGCTATTATTGTAAAACAAGCTAATATACGCGAAATGCCTACCCTTAGCCCACGTTTTGAAGACCCAACAAAAGCAGGTGAGGGTTACCCCTTTGACATGTTTCAATTTACTACCATGCCAATTGGTCAACCCGTTGGTATTGTTCATGTAAGTTTAGATAAAGCGTGGTACTACGTTCAAGCGGCACACATTTCTGGTTGGGTTGAGGCAGATAAAGTAGCCTTTGTTGATAAAAACTTTATTTCTAGGTGGAAAAGAGTTCCTTTAGCTGCATTTATTGAAGATGATATTGCCTTACTATATAAAGGAAAATTTATAGATACCGCTTCAATAGGTACAGTTTTACCATATTTTGATAATCAAATTCACATTCCTTTAGTTCAGCCTTTTACAGGCAAAGTGCATATTGTTCCAGTAAGTGTTGAAAAAAATTCATTTACCAAACTTCCAATGAAGCTCACAGCAAAAAATATATCAGATATCGCTAACAAAATGATTGGACAACCCTATGGTTGGGGAGGAATAAATAACAATAGAGACTGCTCAGCCCTTTTACGCGATTTATACATTACCTTTGGCGTATGGCTTCCTAGAAATTCCTTCGCTCAAAGCAAACTTGGCAACGTTGTAAACCTTGAAAATATGACAAATGATGAAAAAATTTCTACTATAAAAAAAGAAGCTAAACCATTTTTATCCTTCATTTATCTTCCAGGTCATATTGGTTTATATCTTGGAAATTACAAAAACGAACCCGTATTTTTACAC
>CAYJFV010000065.1:0-8600 GCA_964369275.1 uncultured Desulfovibrionaceae bacterium | reverse complement strand
CCCGTAATACATAGCAATAATTAGTAGTAGAACAAGTTGACTCATCATAGCTTTAGTAGATGCAACACTTATTTCAGGCCCAGCTTGTGTGTAAATAACTGCATCTGATTCTCTAGCTAAGGAAGAACCAAGAACATACATAAAGCGATAGATTTCAAGTTGTGTGCTTTAGCCATTTGTAGTGCAGTTAAAGTATCAGCTGTTTCACCACTTTGACTAATACATAGAACTACATCGCCCTCAAGGTAGGCAACCTTTCTAAATGCCATTTCAGAAGCAAGTTCAACATGAACAGGAATACCTGTTAAGTCTTCAATAATTTCTTTACCCCAAAGTCCTGCATAATAGGAGGTACCACAGGCTAAAATATGAAAACGAGTTGGTTTTTGAATTTTATTAAGTTCTGAAAGGCATATTTGTTCATTATTATTTTCCTTAGCTTCATCAAAATCTAAAATACGCCCACGAATACAGTCTTTTATAACACGTGGCTGTTCAAAAATTTCTTTAAGCATAAAGTGTTTATAGCCGCTTTTTTGAGCAGAAACCATATCCCAGTTTAGGTGGGTAATTTCTTTTTCAACTAGCGATAAATCTGAAAGATTTTTAACGGTAAAGCCATCAGGTGTACAACATAAAAGTTCACCCTCTTTTAAAAACACTACATCTTTTGTCCATGATAAAAATGCAGGAGCATCAGAAGCAATAAAATATTCATTCTGCCCAACACCTAAAAGCATAGGACCAGCTTGACGAATAGCCCAAAGTTTTTCAGGTTGATTTTTGTCAATTATAACAATAGCATAAGCCCCCTTTACTTTTGAAAGAGCATTTTGTAAAGCTTTTTCAAAGTTTGGTTCTTGTCTATAGTGCCATGCAATAAAGTTCACTAGAACTTCGGTATCTGTTTGGGATTTATATTGAATATTGTAAGGGGCTAAAAATTCTTTTAACTCTACAAAGTTTTCAATAATGCCATTATGTACAATTGCCAATTGCCCTTGGTTTTCTATATGAGGGTGTGCGTTAGCTTCTGTTGGTTCGCCATGCGTAGCCCACCTTGTATGCCCAATACCAAAAGTTGCTTGGGCATTATATTCTTTAGAAATTTTATCTTCAAGTGCTGAAAGTTTACCAGGTGCTTTGATAGTAACAAATTCTTTATTATTAATATAAGCTATTCCGCTAGAATCGTAGCCTCTGTATTCAAGTTTTCTTAAAGCTTCAACCATTACAGGAATTGCAGGTTGAAATCCAGTATAGCCAATTATTCCGCACATACTTTGCTCCTTTTAAATAATAACATAGCAACTTAGTATATTGTACATTATTCCTTTTGACTTGACAATCATTTCTTAATCGTGTCAAAATAATTAAAATATTGCCAAGGTTAGTCTTTGGAGGAATGTATGCAGTACCGTTCATTAGGAAAAACAGGTTTAAAGTCTAGCTTGCTAGGCTTTGGATTAATGCGTTTACCATGTTTACCCATTGTTGAAGGTAAAGTACCACTTGTCGATTATGAATTAACAAAGAAATTATTCCATCGTGGTTTAGACCTAGGTGTAAATTTTTTTGATACAGCACTTCAATACCATGGTGAACAATCTGAAAAAATACTTGGTCAATTAATTAAAGAAAGTAATAAAAGAAAAGACATTATTATACAAACCAAAGTACCTTGCCATAAAATAACAGCTACTGAACACTTTGAACGATTTTTTGCTATGCAGTTGGAAAATCTGCAAACAGACTATATTGATGTATACCTTCTACATAGTTTGAACAAAGCCCGTTGGGAATTTATGAAAAAATTAGGTGCCTTAGAGTTCCTAGAACAAAAGAAAAAAGAAGGTAGAATAGGGCATATAGGCTTTTCTTTTCACGATAAAGTTGATGTACTTATAGACATAGTAGATGAGTACGATTTTGAAGTTGGGCAAATACAACTAAACTACATTGATACAATGGATCAGGCTGGATTAGAGGGCTTTTCTTACTTGGCTGCTAAAGGAATGGGTATTGTTATTGTAGAGCCTTTAAAAGGCGGTACATTAGCTCAAAACATACCTCCTGGTATTCAAGCTATTTGGGATTCTGCCGAAATTAAAAGGTCGCCTGCTGAGTGGGGCTTGAGATGGCTTTTTGATAGAAAAGCAGTTTCTTGCGTACTTAGTGGCATGAATAACCTTGATCAGATAGAAGAAAATGCACGTGTTGCTTCAATACATGAAACACGCTCTCTTACAGGGGCAGAATTGGAATTGTATTCAGAAGCAAGGCACATGCTTTTATCGCTATCAGCTATTCCGTGTACGGGTTGTACGTATTGTATGCCTTGTAGCCATAGCGTAAATATTCCTGCAATATTTAGGCTATATAATCAACTTATGATGTTTGGTAATAAAGATTATGTAGCAAGCCAGTTTGCACTATTAAAGTTGAATGGTGAAGCAGGGGCTGGCTGCACTTCATGCAAGAAGTGCATGCGAAAATGCCCGCAAGGAATTGAAGTGCCAGATTATTTGTGGCATGCAACACAAACATTATCTGAATTGATTAAAGATGATTAAAATTATTAACAAAAAATTTTCATAAATAATTTAAAGATAAGAAATAGCCTAAAGATTAATCTCATATTGTCCGAATAGTTTTGTAGAAAACTTAAAAAGTGAGCAAATGCCATGAGTATAGCTGAAATCGCAGGACTAGAAATAAACGACGAATACGTTGAAACAGAAGACTTTATACAATTAGTAACCTTTAGAGTAGGTGAAGAAGAGTTTGCTGTTGAAATACTAGATGTGCATGAAATCATACGTTTAATGCAAATTACACCTGTGCCAAATGCCGAGCGACATATTATAGGTGTACTAAACCTTAGAGGTAAGGTAATTCCAGTAGTTGGCATGAGAAGACGTTTTGGCTTAGAAGACATAGCTTCAACAACAGAAACACGTATTATTGTAATGGAAGTTAACCAAAAAGTTGTTGGTTTCTTAGTAGATTCTGTTTCAGAAGTGCTTTATATGGATACTGATAAAATTGCAGAAACTCCAAGCCTATTCACAAGCGTTGAACAAGAATATATTCAAGGTATAGGTAAACTAGAAGATAGGTTGATTATTCTTTTAGACTTTGAAGAACTTTTTGCCGAAGCAGAAGAATAAATATTTAAAGATATTAAAATGAAAAAGCTCTTGTAATTTTACAAGAGCTTTTATTTTTACTTTTCAATCCATTCAGCAACTTTTGCTTCATACATTTCTTTAGGCATGTGTATATTGTCATAGAAGCCTTTCGCTTGCCTTTGCCTGCTTGCCTCACCAAGAAGAAGAGCTGCGGCAACTGATACGTTGAAACTTTGTATCATTCCAAACATTGGTATATAAATTTCACCGTCAATGCGTTCTAATAGCTCGGCAGGAACACCAGAATGTTCATTACCCATAATAATTGCTGTGGGTTTTGTTAAATCATACTTATACATTGTTTCTGAAATAGGTGTACAGGCAGTAGCTAGTATTTGGTAGCCTGCTAAGCTTGAAAGTAAACTTTCCTTTGTTGCATGGCGTTCACTTTCAACCCACTTTCTTGCTGAAGCAGAAGTTTTCTTAGCTAAAGTTGGGAAAGCAGTATCAGTATAATATAAATGAACTTTAGAAACACCAAAAGCATCAGCTGAGCGGTAAATAGCTGATACGTTATGTGGGTCGTGTATATTTGCTAAAACTAAAGTTAAATCATGTTGCCTATGGCTTAAAACTCGTTCAATTTTAGCACGTCTTTCATCTGTAATATCAATTGCATTTGGCATATATAAACCTATAAACTAGATAATTTTATTTAAAGCAAATTCTAAAATGCCCTCAGCTCCAGCATCATGTAATCTTGGAATGAGGTCACGCACGGTATTTGTATCTACAACAGTTTCAACAGAAGTCCATGCACTATTTTGTAATTGGGAAATTGTAGGTGAATTTAAGGCAGGAAGTAAAGCTAAAATGGTATCTAACTTATCAGTAGGAGCATTCATTTTAATGCACACAAAAGAATCAGCACGTAATGCACCACGTAAAAGCATTTCAATTTGGTCAATTTTTTTACGCTTAATAGGGTCGTTGTAGGCTTCTTTATTCGCAATTAAAATTGTATTTGAACTTAGAACTTCATCAAGTATGCGTAAGCCATGTGCTCTAATAGTTGTTTCAGTTTCGGTAACTTCAACAATAGCATCTGCTAAGCCTTCAACAACTTTTGCTTCTGTAGCACCATAAGAATGTGAAGTATTAATATTTATGCCTCTGTCAGCAAAATATTTCTTTGTCATTCCCATAAGTTCGGTTGCAACTAATTTGCCGTCTAAATCTTCAGGTTTGTAGTAAGGTGAATCTCCTGCAACAGCAAGTACCCAGCGTGCTGGTTTATTGGAAACTTTAGAATATAATAAATCGCAAATTACATGCACATCGGCATTTTGTTCTAAAAACCAATCTTTACCAGTTAGCCCAACATCCAAAATGCCGTCTTGTACGTAAAGAGGTATTTCTTGTACTTTACATAGACGAGCAGAAATTTCAGGGTCGTTAATGCTAGGAAAATAGTTTCTGTTAGCACGCCTAATTTTCCACCCAGCACGGGCAAATAAATCAACCGTAGCGTCTTCTAAACTTCCTTTTGGAATACCTAATTTTACTTTTGAGTTATCTGAATTAATACGCATTATTATATCCTTTAAACTTCTTGTAAGGGGCTACACTCTATAAGAGTTCCTAAAGTTGAACCTTCATCTAACATTTGTAATTCATAGTAAAAACATGAAGTATGATTTGTATGACATGCTGGCCCAATTTGGTCAACTAGTAATAAAGCACAATCATTATCACAGTCTATACGAATAGCTACTATCTTTTGAACATGCCCAGAACTTTCCCCTTTCTTCCACAAACTTTTACGTGAACGGCTATAATAATGAGCATAACCAGTTTCTAGGCTAAGCTTCCAAGCTTCTTCGTTCATAAAAGCAGACATAAGAACTTCTTTTGTGCTATTGTCTTGAACAATAGCACAAATTAGCCCATTAGATTTAGCAAAATCGGGAAGAGTAGAAAAGTCAATGCTATTCATATTATTCACTTTGTCCTTTTAAAGCTTCTGCTTGTGCATGGCTTACTAGGGCATCGATAATAGCTGTAATTTCGCCTTCCATAACTTTTTCTAGTGAATAAAGTGTAAGGTTTATTCTGTGGTCGGTTAAACGCCCTTGAGGGAAGTTGTAGGTTCTAATTCTTTCAGAACGGTCACCCGAGCCAACTAAGGCTTTTCTTTCAGCAGCTTGTTCATTATGAACTTTATCTTGCTGAGCTTGTAATAAACGAGAAGCCAAAACTTTCATTGCACGTGCCTTGTTTTTATGCTGAGATTTTTCATCTTGGCAAGTAACAACAACACCAGTAGGAATGTGTGTAATACGAACAGCAGATTCTGTTTTGTTAACGTGCTGACCACCCGCACCAGAAGCACGGTAAACGTCAATACGTAAATCTTCTGGGTTAATATCTAATTCAACTTCATCTGCTTCGGCTAAAATAGCAACAGTAGCTGCTGATGTATGTACACGTCCCTGAGATTCAGTTTCAGGAACACGTTGCACACGGTGTGTGCCTGATTCGTATTTAAGCCTTGAATATACTCTATCGCCAGTAATAATAGCAATTACTTCCTTGAAACCGCCTGTTTCTGATGGACTTTCAGAAATAATTTCAACTTTCCATTTCATAACTTCGGCATATCTGCAATACATGCGGAATAAATCGCCAGCAAAAATTGAAGCTTCATCACCGCCTGTACCAGCACGAATTTCAAGAATAATGTTTTTATCATCAAGCGGATCAGTTGGTAGAAGTAAAACTTTAATTTGCTGTTCAAGTTCAGGTAGGCGTTCTTCAATTGTAGAAATTTCTTCTTGAGCCATGTCACGCATATCTTGGTCGCTATCGTTTAGAAGCTCTTTGTTTTCTTGTAGCTGAGTGTGTAGGCTTGTGTATTCATCATATAAAGCGACAATATCTCTAAGTTCGGCATGAGCTTTAGTAGTTTCTTTATAAAGGTTTTGATCAGAAAAAATTGCAGGGTCAGCTAATTGCTTTTCAAGTTCAAGCGATCTTTCTTTGTAGCCAGCTAGTTTTTCAAACATGTTTACTCCTTATGGAAGGTATATAAATTAATCAGAAATAGTATATAGTGGGGTAATAATTTCTTTATCGGTGTCATTACCTAATGCAACTTTTAAAGCAACTAACGCAACTTCAAGATGTTCGTCCGTCGGTTCAATAGTTGTAAAATATTGTAAAAATAAGCCAGGTGCTTTTAGCATCGTTCCTAAAAATCCATCTAACTTAGCGGCCTTACGAATAAGTTCATAAGCCAATGAAGAAACAGGAATTATAAGTAAAATTTTTATTATAACAGTAACTATATGAGTAGTTAAATTAGATTCAGGTGCATAGAAATACAGTAAAGGAGGTAATAAAATTGTATGCACAACTATAGCAAGTGTAAGAACAAAAAGCATAAAAGTTGTTCCACAACGTGGGTGTAAACGAGATTTATTACGAGCTAAACCAATATCAACAATTTGCTTATTTTCTTCATACGCTGCTATAACTTTATGCTCTGCCCCATGAAATTGAAATACACGCCTAATATCTGGTAGCAAGCTAATTGAAAATAGATATAAAAAGAAAACAAGAAATTTGAATAAACCGTCCCATACTTGAAAAGAAAAAGAGTCTACACCGCCACCAAGTTCTAATTTTTGCATGAAAAAAGATAATGAGTGTGGCAATACCACAAAAAGAGCAATAGCCATTCCAATTGCAAAAAGCATTGTAAATAGCAACTGAGTTTTTGTAAGGGGCTTTTCTTCTTCTAGTGAAGAAATTTCAGCCGAGCGGTTTAGAGTTTTTACACCATTAATCATAGTTTCAACAAGCATTGGGAAACCACGTAACAAAGGTTTTTGAAACATGGAAGACGATGTAAATGAATACCACTTCTTGTGTTCAACATAAATATTGCCACTAGGTAAACGCATAGCAAGGGCATAATGATTTTTATGACGCATCATAATACCATCAATAACCGCTTGCCCGCCAACATTTTCTAGTTTTTTTTCGCACAAAGTTTGCCTAGCACTACCATGATGGTTTGCTAAGGCACTATCTATTTCACCGCCAAGAGTTTCTAAAGGTGAATTTTTTTGCTTTGATTTAAAGCATTGTGCAAAAGTGGAAAACATAAAAATTCCTACAATAAAATGTTAAGACCTCCCCAAACAGGGTTTAGGGAGGTTGATTTGCAGTATGCAATAAATAAATTATTTATTGAATTTATCGTATTTCTTACGGAAACGATCAATACGACCAGCAGTATCAAGAAATCTTTGTTTGCCAGTATAGAATGGGTGGCAGTTTGAACAAATTTCAACGTTTACAACTTCGCCTTTAGTTGAAACAGCATTGATTTCAAAGCAGCATGCACAAGCGATTTTCGAGATGTAGTTTTGTGGATGAATACCTTCTTTCATAATCAGCTCCTAAATACTTCCTCATTAGGTATAGTTAAATGGTGGGAAGTTTACTTGTTGAGTAGTGTATACTCTAACCTGTTCATTCACATCAAAAAATTCGCTGTAAACTTTGATTAAAATTTCACTTAATAAAGTATAGAAAATTAATCAGATTAACAAGGAAGAGTTTTATAGTATACTTTGCAGGAATTGTCAAACAATTAAAGAATTTAAATTTAATTCTTTAAAGGGTTTTCGTGATGATAGCCAGTTTTCTTTAGAATTGAACAACTTCTGAAAATTTGCTCGCATAAAAGAACGTGTGCAAGTTCGTGCGGGAAAGTTTGCTTTCCAAAAGAAAGCAGAAAATCTGCTTTTTGTAGTATCTCTTGTGAAACGCCATAAGCCCCACCAATTATAAAGCAAAGGTCTTTTGTAAGGGCTTGCTCGTCTAATTTTTCAGCTAAATTGGTAGAAGCTAAACTTTTTCCATTTTCATCAAGGCAAATAATATAGTCATTTTTTTGTATATGCTTTAATATTGCCTGTGACTCTTTTTCAATTTTTTCTGAAATATTGTCTAAGTCAGCGTCTTTTACTATAACATGTTGTAAGTTAGCAAAATGTTTTAGTCTATTTATGTAGAAATCGCAGGCTTCTTTCCAATAAGAAGTTTTTACTTTTCCAACACAGATTATTTTTATATTACGAATATTCATTAATAGTACAAATTATCTACCTAAAGATTTACGATACTTCGCAACATTTGCCTGATGTTCTTTGTAGGTAGTAGAGAAGTAATGGCTACCACTTCCGCCACCGCCTTGAGCTACAAAGTAGAAGTAATTGTGTACTTCTGGGCTTATTGCTGCTTCAATATCTGTAAAAGTTGGTGAAGAAATTGGGCCAGGAGGTAAGCCTTCTTTTGCATAGGTGTTGTATGGGTTAGAACTATCGCGTAGATGTTTTGTGTAAAGAGGTAGTTTAAACTCTTCACCTAAGCCATAAATAACAGTTGGGTCGGCTTGTA
>CAYJFV010000064.1:8137-8661 GCA_964369275.1 uncultured Desulfovibrionaceae bacterium | reverse complement strand
GTAAGAAATCTAAAACATTATCCTTACGTACACGTGCGAGTTGTAGCGATAATTGATGTGCCCAATAAATAGGAGCAGGCATTAGAGTATCGGTTTCATTACATGCAAAACCAAACATCATACCTTGGTCGCCCGCACCTTGTTCTTCAGGTTTAGAGCGGTCAACACCTTGTGCAATATCAGGCGATTGTTTATCAACTGAGGATAGAACTGCACAAGTTTGCCAGTCAAAGCCCATATCAGAGCTATTATAACCAATATTTTTAATAGTTTCACGTACTATTTGTGGAAAATCTGCATAGCCAGAAGTGGTAATTTCACCTGCAATAACAGCCATACCAGTAGTTACTAAAGTTTCGCAAGCAACACGTGCATCTTCATCTTGTTCTAATAATGTATCTAAAATAGCATCTGAAATTTGATCAGCTACTTTATCAGGGTGCCCCTCGGTTACAGATTCAGAGGTAAAAAAGTAATTTCCTTTGCTTGGTATCATAAATATACTCCTATTTTATCAGCAAATT
>CAYJFV010000064.1:2101-8127 GCA_964369275.1 uncultured Desulfovibrionaceae bacterium | reverse complement strand
AGAACTATAGACGAAATTACAAAAAAAGTCTAGTATCTTTTTTTACAATTATTTTGAATAAAAATATATAATAAATTTGATTAGATAACTTATCTAAACATTATATTACAAGAATTACTATTTTTTCGGAGGCTATAGAATGCACGCATTTACGCAAGGAACTATAGACACATTTTGTTCAGCTTATGCTGTATTAAATGCATTACAAATAACACATGGCATTAAACCAGGTGAAGCACGTTTATTATTTTCACGTCTTATAATGTTACTTTCGCACGATAGAGAAATATTAGATAAAGTGCTTTCTTTAAAAACTAATTATATAGCTTTAACTGAAACATTTTTATCAATGTGTAATGAATTTTACCCAATAAAGGTAACAAACCCTTTTGCAAATATGGTATTAGATGAGCAAGTACAACATGAAGAAATAAAGGAAATTTTTTGGAATGCACTTTATACTCTTGACCCAGAAAATAATAGAACCTGTGTATTTCAATTTGAAAAACGCCTACCTTTAGCCTCTTACCCAATATTTGCCCATTGGACAACAGGCTACAGGGCTGAAAACAACGAGTTTCATTTATTTGATTGTAGCCCTGAACACCATGCCGTACATACTTTATATAAAGATGCATCTCTTTTTCGTCATAACCAATTTCATGAGGGCGAATATTTTTATATTAATGCTAAATCGCTAAGACTTATTGAGAAAGCTTAATTTCAAAACATACGCTTATTAAAATTATTTTAAGTGAAGACATTGAAAAACAAAGAAATTTAAATAAAAAAAAGAGGCTAAAAGCCTCTTCTTTTTTATTCAGATAATCAAACTATATCTAAACTAAGCAAAAACTATTTTACTGATTCTTTTAATGTTTTTGCTGGAGTAAATTTTACTACTTTAGATGCTGGAATTTGAATTTCTTCTTTAGTACGTGGGTTGCAACCTTTACGTGCAGCACGTTGAGCTATTTTGAAGCTACCAAAACCAGTTAAAGTGATTGAATCACCTTTTTTTAGACATTCTGTAATAGCGTCGATAGTAGCTGTTAAAACTGCGTCAGTTTTAGCTTTGCTAGGAAGGTCTGCTGCCTTTTGGATTACATCAATTAGTTCTGCTTTAGTCATGAAAATTCTCCTTAAATTAAATCTTTCAAAATGAACACTAGTTATTTACTAATCGTATAAGCGTTTTTTGTCAAGCAAAAAAGCGGTAATTCCACGATTATTATTAGTTATAAGAATTATCTAAAGTAAACAATTAGTCAATATAATGCTATTTTTATTGAAGAAAAATATTAGCCTTTTCTTTTCGCTTAATTTCTATATATAAGAATTATTCTGTATTCATTAAATCAATGAATACAGAATAATACAATTACTTAATTAAGCCAATTTCTCTATAATATCTTTCAGCACCTTTATGAAGAGGTACACCAGATAAATCTGTAATAGCCATTTCTTTTGTTAAGCTTTTTACAACACTATGTGAATTTTCAATATAATCTAAGTTTTCCCAAAAGGTTTTAGTTAAATCGTAGATTAAATCTTCATCCATAGAAGCATCTGTTAATAATAACATTTTAATAGCTGTTGTTTTAACATCTTCTGGTTGGTTGGCATAAGTATTTGCTGGAATTGTAAACTCAGAGTACCAAGGGTATTGAGCTTGCATAGTTTTAATTAATTCATCGCTCATACCAACAAGTTTAGCATCAGCAGTAGTAGTCATTTCGCTAACAGCCGCTGTTGGTAAACCTGCCATAATCCAAACACCATCAATTTGCTTATTACGAACAAGGTCAACTGATTCTGTAAAACCAACGAATTGAGCTTTGATATCATTAGGATATTCCATGCCTAAAGCCTGGAAATGCTGGCGTGATTCACCTTCAGTTGTACTTCCAGCTGCACCAGGTGCAAAGGCCTTTCCTTTGAAATCTGCAAGAGTATCAACACCGCTTGCATTTGAAGCTACAACTTGGTTAGGGTTATAGTAAAGACCTGAAATTACGCGAATATCTTCATAAGGTCTACCTTTAAAAGCATTTAAACCATGTAAAGCTTCATAAGTATTACTTGAAACAGCAAAAGAAACCTGAGCTTCTTTACTTTTTAATAAGTTTAAGTTTTGCACACCGCCATTACTTGCTTGCACGCGTACACGTACATTATCAAGTTTTTCATTCCAAAGGCTTGCAATACCAGCACCAAGTGGATACAAAGCACCAGTTGTTGAAGCAGTTGGGAATGCTAAGTTTTCTTTAGCAACTGCAATTGTTGTTACAGATGATAGCAAAAGTGCTGAAACTGCGAATACGCTTACTCGCTTTAAAAATGACATAGACATAACATCTCCTAATTTAAATTTAGGCTATAATACTAAATTATGGCTTTTCCCTTCTTAATAGAAAGAAAATTATAAATCTGCTTCCAGAAAAAAGGGATAATTTAGAACTATACCCTAGTTTTGAAGTTATATAATAAACCAGACACACATAACACAAATCCAATTATATCAGTATGTAAGTTATTATGTAATAAAAAGAAAGCAGACAATGCAAATGCTATACGTAAAACAACATTTAGCCTTGCAAAACAATAGCCTTCTAATGCAGCGGTAAGCACAAAAATTGCCGCTGTAGCAGAAGTAAAAGCCCATATAGTTGATATTATTGCATGTTCAGAACTATATAAAAGTAGTGAATTATCAATAAAAAAGAATGGTAAAATAAAGCCCGCCAAACCTAAACGCACGGCAATAATTGAAGTTTTTGTTTGGTCAGAACGTGCTATACCAGCTGCCACATACGAAGACATTGCAACAGGTGGCGTAATATTAGACAAACACGCATAGAATAAACAAAACATGTGTGCCGCCATAGGTGTAACACCAACACGAATAAGTACAGGCACAGCAACTGCGGCAACAATAACATAGGCAGCCACACCAGGTACGCCCATGCCAAGCACAATACTCATAGCCATTACTAAGAAAGCGGCAAAGTATAGCTGGAAGCCAGAAGCCTCGCCAGAGCCAACATAAGCCAATACTTCCTGAGCAAAAACAATACCTAGTGCAGTTAAGCTAACTGTACCAATAATTACACCAATAATTACACAGGCTACACAAACGCTTAAAGCACCCCTTGCACCTTCTTCCATAGCAACAACAATTGTTTTAAAACTCATTCTTGTTTCTTTTTTTATAGCGGCTGCCAAAACAGTAGCCAATATAGAGAACGCGGCAGCAAATAATGGGGTATAGCCCATAAATAACAGCCCAATAAGCACTATTAATGGAATAGATAAATGCCCACGTTGTTTTAAAACATTAAGCATTTTTGGTATATTTTCTTTTGAAACACCTTGCAAGCCAAGTTTTTTTGCTTCAAAATGTACAGCTAGAATTAATGAAAAGTAATATAAAAAGGCAGGAATAGAAACGGCAAGCATTACAGTTGTGTATGGAATACCTAAAAATTCTGCCATAATAAAGCCAACAGCACCCATAATTGGTGGTGCAAATTGCCCACCTGTAGATGCAACAGCTTCAACAGCACCTGCAAATTCAGATCTATACCCACATTTTTTCATAAGAGGGATAGTAATTGCCCCAGTTGTAGCAACGTTTGCCAAAGCACTACCATTAATCATACCCATTAAAGCACTAGCCAAAACCGATACTTTTGCAGGCCCACCAGCACTACGTCCAACTAAAGCAAGTGCTAAATCGTTCACAAAGGCACTAAAGCCACTATATTTTAGGAAAGAACCAAATAAAACAAATAAGAATATATATGTTGCAGAAACGCCAACACCCACACCAAGTAAGCCCTGAGTTCCCCAAAACATGTGTGCAACCGCACGCGACCATGAAAAGCCCATATGCCCAAAAGCACCTGGCACATAAGAGCCTAAAAAGATATATGCAAAAAAGACAAATGCCAACCATGCAAGACTAGGCACAACACGAAATGCCGTAACAAAACAAACAATTACACCAATAGATGCCATTATTATATCACGGCTTTCAAACCAGCCACCACGCATTGCTATATCATCAAAATATAATAAAAGATAACCAAATGATATATAACCTAGTGCAATAAAGGCAAAATCTAATATACTAGGCGAAGTGCTAGTCTTAAACTTTCCTACTTTTTTGCCTACATAGCTAGGATATAGTAAAAAAACTAAAGTTATAATAAAAAGTATATGCCATACACGCAAGCGTATTGCGTCTAGCACACCAAACACGCTAAAATATACTTGAAAAACAACCCATATTAAAGCAATACCAAGGCATATTTTTTGCCAAAATAAATTTAATTCTCTCGAGGCACTATCGCCTTCTTTTTCCAAAGCCTCTTGTTGCAGTTCCTTAACGACCTCTGAATCAGACATACATCATACTCAATCTTGTTAGAATGTTGTGGGAGCATTAGCATACAAAAATCAATTTGTTTGAGTTATTATTTCATATTTAAAAGCTGAGGGTGAAAAATCTACTAAAAACATTCCCACAAAATCTTTCCCTTCATACACTTCAATACGATAAAAATTCTCTGCTTTATCTATTGCAAATTGCCTATCAAAATCATCCCTTGTAATTTGAATATTTGCTTCAGTAGCAATTTCTTCTATAATTATCTCTTTTCTTGCACCTATAGCATTTATTCTAAGACCGCTAGTATGCTCTACCATGAACCATTCGTCAACCTCTATTATGCTACCAATTTCAATTTGACGTTTTTCACCGTCTATTTGCAGGTTCAATAAAGGTAATTCTTCAGAAAGTTTATAGTTACGCATAGCAACATTTGTTATTGTGCTGTTGCCATAATGCACTGAAAAGCTATTTTTATTTTTTACCGTAGCCACTATTGGCTGAGAGGAAGCAAATTCCACATTGCTTGGCAATGGAATATAGCCACGCAATTCTTTTTTCAAATCATTTAGCGGAAAAACAACACGCCCTTCTGCCATGGTTAAATACAGGTTACAGTCTAAGGCCTTTGCTATTCCATTTGTAGTAAGCGGAAATTCACGCTCGTATTTAATACCTAAAGTTTCAAAGAAAGCTTCAATTTGAATTAAATGGTAATATACACGCTCAACTTTATTAAATTCTTTACTTACTTCAAGCCCAAAAGCTGGAATATCGTTTTTAATTGCATACCATGTAAGGCTTTTTTCCATTTCGGGATGCCCCGTATCTGTATGTGTATTATGCAAATGAAAGTGATAGTTCGAATTTTTAATTTTTGAATTAGCTAATGCAATAACACTTGTTCCAATTTCTTCAAGTTTTCCGTAATTGCAATCTACCTCTGATTGATCAATAATAAGCGACTGCCCCCACCTATTTGGGTTACGCAGTTTTGATACATATTCAGGTGCATAAAAGCCCGAACCATCGTGTAAATTTAACAAAATATCAGGCTGTAATTCATCAATATATTCTTGAAAACGGCGAACTTCAGAATATTGCGGGTCGTCTTCCGACAAGGCGGCAAATTTTCTATTCATATCGCCAGTTGCCCCTCTTGCTCTTTTGATAATACTATCAAAATTTAGGTTAGGCACGATATAAATTTGAGCATTCTCAAAACGATAATGCGAAGATATAAGCGAAGCAGCAGAAAAGCCCCCAGGTTCATCGCCTTGAATACCACCTGCAATAAGCACTTTTATTCCTTCATCTGCTCCGCGTTTAATCATAGAAAAGTCTAAATTTCCAAGTTCACGCGTTGATGAGGGTGGATAAAGTGGATAATAATTTGCCCCTAAAACTATATTAGGCAAGCAAATAAAAAGAAAAACTAACAATATGCGAAAAGGCATTCTAAATTCTATTTCCTTAAATTCAGTATTACAATCAAAAATGAATAAATACTATTCTTGAATATTTACAACTTCTTCATTATCTGTTTCATCACTACCATCACCTAAGTCAAAACCGAGTTCTGATATTGCTTCAAAATTTTCAGGCTCATCAGTAGCAATTACATTTTCTTGCA
>CAYJFV010000064.1:0-2001 GCA_964369275.1 uncultured Desulfovibrionaceae bacterium | reverse complement strand
AGTGCTTACAACTTGCTCTGGCATTGAATGAATTATATCTTCAACATTTCCAAGAGCAAGAAGTTTTAATAAAACTTCAAATTCATCTTTACCAGCAAACGGAAGAACAATTTTACCATTTTCTAAAGTACCAGAAATAGTTGTACCTCTATGCACTTCTTTTCTTAATTGCTTTTGCAATGATGTGAAAAATCTAGACTTTCCAGCAGAACGTCTTTTTGAAGCAGCAACACTTTTTGCTTCTTGTACAAGCTCTTGAGTAGAATTTTCTACTTCCGTAGTGGCTTGTGGTGCAGGAGTAGGCGTAAGTTCAGGTAAACGCCCATAAGCATTAGCATAGGCAACTAAATTTTCAGTATCACGAACGCTTAGCTTATACTGCTGTATACGTTCAGCAAGCGAAAATACAAGCTCAGCATAGTCCATAGCAAGCAAAGTTCTACCATGAGCCCCTGATAAAGAACCATCTAATAATAAAGAACGTATTTCTTGTGGAAGATTTAACAAACGCAAAGCATTTGCAATACTTGGTCTACTTTTACCTAAGTTTTTTGCTAATTCCTCTTGCGAAAAATTATAAGTGTCTTTTAAATATGCAAAAGCTTCCGCTTCCTCTATTGGGTTTAGATTTTCACGCTGCAAGTTTTCAACTAAAGCAATTGTCATTGTTTCAGCATCGCTATAATCGCGAATAATTACAGGTGCTTTTTCTAAGCCAATAAGTTTCGCCGCACGGTATCTTCTTTCACCTGCAACAATTTCATACATATCATTCGGTAATTTACGCACAACTAAAGGTTGTACTATACCCTTTTCCTGTATAGAACTTGCTAACTCTTTTAAATTTTCTTCATCAAAATGTTTACGTGGCTGAAAAGCACATGGTGTAAGAGAAAGAAGAGGAATTTCTTTATACGTATCATTTTCTTGAATTTCTTGAATGTTCACAGAGCTAAAAAGAGCTTCTCTTCCTCTAGGTCCAAGTCCTTTAGACATATAATCCTCCTACGCCTTAATTCGACGCGTAACAACTTCTTTTGAAAAATCTAAATATGCCTCCGCACCCTTAGATTTTATATCATAATGTAATATCGATTTTCCATGACTTGGAGCTTCACTAAGCCTTACGTTACGTGGAATAAGTGTTTTAAATAAGTGGTTTGGAAAGCATTTTTCCGCTTCCGCTTTTACTTGGCGTGATAACTTATTGCGAATATCATACATAGTTAGCACAATGCCTAAAAGTTCTAATTCAGGATTTAATCTTTTCTTCACAATTTCATAAGTTTGCATAAGTTTTACTATACCCTCAAGTGCAAAAAATTCGCATTGAAGTGGAATAAGCAATTCCTTAGCAGCACAAAGACAGTTTAAAGTGATTAACCCTAACGAGGGCGGGCAATCAAGAATAATAAAATCGTATTGATCTTTTATAGAGTCTAGCAATTCAGCAAGATAAAATTCACGTGCCATTTTATCAACAAGTTCAATTTCAATACCCACTAAATCGGTAGAAGATGGCAAAAGTTGCAAGTACGGAGTTGGCGTTTGCAATAAAGCTTCTTGAATTTCATCAAAATTAAAAAATGAAGTATAAAGGTTTTTTTCTAATTTTTCTTGCTCATACCCAAGTGCAGAAGTAGAGTTTGCTTGTGGGTCGCAGTCAATTAAAAGAACTTTATTCTCCATAATTGCAAGAGAAGAAGCTAGGTTTACAGCGGTTGTTGTTTTACCAACGCCCCCTTTTTGGTTTGCTATCGCAATTATTCTTGCCATATATGCCTCCGCAAAATTTGAATAGACTTTACACGACAATAGAATAAATTGCAAGCATTACACATACACCTACATCAAGAAAAAGTATGCTATTTTTTGCCTTTTTTTTGTTTTTTTTCTTATTTTGTCTCCGACGGCTTAGGGACGGTCAAGTCCCTAAGAACCCACGTCTTTATTTATAAAGATTTTGGATACTTCGCACACAAAATCCTCACTTCACAAGAA
>CAYJFV010000063.1:2200-8793 GCA_964369275.1 uncultured Desulfovibrionaceae bacterium | reverse complement strand
AATAATATAATAATAAAAATAAAAGCTATTTATTTTTCATAATATGTGTAGCCACGCACGCCTTCTTCGTAGGCTTGCATTAATTGGAAGCGTTCTTTAGCTGTCATACGTTTTTCACGCACGGCTTTTTCTGCCATACTTCTTATATCTTCTATAATACGGCGTGGGTCGTATTCTACATAAGCTAGAATATCTTCTACGGTATCACCGCGGATTTCGCGGGCAAACTCATAAGAACCGTCTTCGTGAATACGAACGGAAACTACGTGGGTATCGCCTAGCAGGTTATGCAAGTCGCCTAGGGTTTCTTGGTAAGCACCAACTAGGAAGGTACTTAGGTAGTATTCTTCTTTTTCTTTAATTTTGTGTAGACTTAGGGTAGATTTATGACCTTGTGGGTCGATGAAGTTTGCTATACGCCCATCAGAATCGCAGGTTAAATCGGAGAGTATACCTTGCTGACTTGGGAATTCTTTAAGTCTATGAATTGGCATAATTGGGAAAAGTTGCCCAATAGCCCAAGAATCTGGTAAAGATTGAAAAACGGAGAAGTTGCAATAGTAGATATCTGCTAGGAGGGCTTCGATATTTTTCATATCTTTTGGGATATGGTTTAGTTTTGGCAAGTCGTCTACTACTCTACGCATAATAGCCCAGTAGTAACGTTCTGCAAGGGTTCTATCACGCAGGCTTACACGCCCCGCGTTGAAAAGCTGTTGCATTTCATCGTAATAGTACATGGCGTCGTTGTAGGCTTCTTGCATATTTCTTAGGGTCATACCTTCGTACGCTTCACGCAAGTTAAGCACTGGTTCTGGGGCATTTTCAGGTAGGGTATCTGGCAATTTGCCAACTTCAATTACGCTTACATCAAGGATATTGAATAGAAGCATTGAATAGTATGCAACTGTTGCACGCCCAGATTCAGTTACAATGTGTGGGTGTGGAATGTTGATTTCATCAAGTATAGTCATAACGGCTTCAACAACATCTGTGCAGTATTCGTCTAGTGAATAGTTTCTTGAGCAAACGTAGTTTGTATGCGAGCCATCATAGTCAACTGCTAAACCGCCACCTAAGTCTAGGTAGCCCATATTAGCACCTTCTTGTACTAAACCAGCGTAAATGCGTGTTGCTTCAGTTACAGCAGCACGGATATCGCGAATATTTGGAATTTGTGAACCGAGGTGATAGTGCATAAGTTGTAAACAGTCTAGCATTTCAACTTCACGTAATTTATCGACAACATCAATAATTTGAGCAGAAGTTAAGCCAAAGTGCGAACGTTCACCGCCTGATTCAGACCAATGCCCGCTGCCTTCGGTGCTAAGCTTTACGCGTACACCTATAAGTGGGCGAACGCCTAGTTTTTTAGAGCGTTCAATAATAATATCAAGTTCGCTTGGCATTTCAAGCACAAAGAAGCATTTAATGCCAACTTTACGTGCATGCAAGCCAAGATCTATAAATTCTTCATCTTTATAGCCATTACAAATAAGGCAAGCTTCTTGGCTACGGAATTGCGATACAGCGGCAATAAGTTCAGCCTTAGAACCCACTTCTAAGCCGTGGTGATAGGCAGCACCGTATTGAGCAATTTTTTCAACAACTTGCTGTTGTTGGTTCACTTTGATAGGGAAAACACCACGATATTCGCCTTTATAGCCAAGTTTTGCTATTGAAGACCTGAAAGATTGGTGTAATAAAGTAAGTTGAGAGTCTAAAATATTTTCAATACGTAAAAGTACGGGCATATCGTAGCCACGTTCTTTTAGTCCTTCAATAATTTCAAGTATACTAACTTCAGGGCCACCCTCGTTGCCGAATGGGCGAATAGTTACATTACCTTGTTTAGAAATATTGAAGTACCCCGCACCCCAGTTATGAATGCCATATAGCTCTGCCGAGTCTTCTATGCACCAAGATTGCGTTTGTTTTTTAGTCAACCTAGTATCCCCCTTAGAAATCTGTTGCAGATTTATCACAAAACTGTTAAAAAGAAAAGACTTAAAATGCTAGTTTAAACATTTTCAGATAAATAAAAAACTCACGCAAACATTCAAAAACATAAATTATAAATAATTTTCTCACATTATAGAAAAAAGACTTGAACAGATAAAAAGAATACAAAATGTCACAAATTGAAACAAACACTATCAATTCCAAAAACGCTCAATATATTTTCCATGTAGATATGGACGCGTATTATGTTAGTGTAGAGTGTTTGCTAAATCCAGAATTAAAGGGAAAAGCCGTAGTTGTTGGACACGATAGCCCTAGAAGTGTAATTTCTGCCTCTTCTTATGAAGCACGTAAGTATGGTGTTTTTTCTGCCATGAGTGCGGTAAAAGCAAAACAACTTTGCCCGCATCTTATTTTTGCTTATTCTGGGCGTGAACATTATGTTAATATTTCACGCAATATAATGAATTGCTTAAGAAATTATTCCCCCTTAGTAGAAGTTATGGGAATTGATGAAGCGTATATGGACGTTACAGGAATTTGGCAAAGTTACAACAGCCCTTATGAAATGGCACAGATAATACAAAAAGAAATTTTTGAAATTACAAATGGGCTTACTTGCTCAATTGGCATTGCTCCGCTTCGTTTTTTGGCTAAAATTGCCTCTGACTTAAATAAACCTCATGGTATTGCACAAATTCAGCAAGAAGAAGTTTTAGACTTTTTAAAGGCTATTGATTTATATAAAATCCCTTTTGTTGGAAAAAAATTTTTAGAAAAGCTTCATAAATTCGGTATTTATACAGGAGGCGATGCCCAAAAATATAGCCTAGATTTTTTTGAAAGAACCTTTGGTAAAGCAGGCGTAATGTTATTTGAGCGAGTTAATGGAATTGATTTAACGCCAATAACACCCTACCACGAACCAAAATCAGAAAGTGCTGAAATTACTTTATCTGAAGATACAAAAGATAAAGAAGAACTAAAGCAATACTTAAAAGTGCATGCCGAACGTATAGCCTTTGGGCTTAGAAAAATGAATAAAAAAGCAAGTGTTATCAATATAAAAGTAAAATATAAAGATTTTACTCAGCTTACTAGGCAAATATCGCTTCCAACGCCTACCTACCAAACGCAAACTATTTATGAAATTGGCTGTCATCTACTTGATAAATTAGAACTAAAACAAGAAGTTAGACTTATAGGGCTTGGTGCTTCGCAATTTGATGCAAAAATAAAAACAACGCAACTAAGCTTGCTTGATGAATTAAATACTAGTGCTAACAGTGTAGAAATTCAAAATAATCAAGCTATTATTGACAGCAGAAAAGAAAAACAAAGAGAAAAGCTTGATACTGTACTTGATGAAATAAAAGCAAAATACGGTAAAAAAAGTATACAAACTTTATAAAAGCATAAAAATATATGTAATTGCTATTATTGACTTAAAAACTATACTATATTAATATATATTATACTTGTATTCTTGAGGTATGCTATGCAAAAAATTGGCTTTTTAGGTGGAACTTTTAATCCTATACATAATGGGCATATACGTATAGCTTTAGAAGCGTATGAAGCACTAGAGCTTGATTTGGTTCACTTTGTACCAAGCTTTATGCCAGTGCATAAAAGTTCTAAAGATGTACTTGATTTTGAAATTAGAGTAGATCTTATAAAACACGCAATTCAAGAATTAGAACTAGATGATATTTTTGAAGTAAGCGAGCATGAAAGTTCTTTAGAGTCAGGCTCTTACACTTATTATAGTTTACAAAAATGGCAAGAACTTCACAAAGTAAAACCCTATTTTATAGTTGGCATTGAAGACTTTATTAAATTAGATTCTTGGCATAATGGCTATGAATTACCGAAATTTTCCCACTTTATTGTTGTAAAGCGTGCAAGCCTATCAAGCAAAGAATTTGAAGAAAGCATTGTAAAGTTTTGGAATGGAGATGCAAAAAAAATTGCCGATAATTCTTATGAAGTATACGGTAGCACTATAAGCTATTTTGAAACAACAAGGCTAGATATTTCTGCTACTGATATACGTAATGCAAGCATTCAAGGTAAAAGCTTGTGCTGCCTTGTGCCACGCGTTGTGGAGGAGTTTATTTTGCTAAATAATGAAGAAGTTACTGATATTTGGCAAGGCGAATAATGAAGAATATAGGGGAATAAAGGAATTAAAAAGCTTTTTTCTATAATTAGGGAAACACGTCAATTAAACTCTGATATACTACTGCAATTTTTTTTTATGTCGCCGACGGCTTAGGGACGGACCTTCCCTAAGCCGTCGGAGACACAAAAAAAGAAAAAAATATATAATACTGCAAATTGGAATAACGTGATTAACTACTTACATTGCAAACTTTTTAGAATTAACTGTAACACTTTCAATTGAGTGAATGGTATCGGCTAATTGCATGCCAAGTCTGCTTCTTTTTGAAATTTCTGCATCAATAGAAGTAATTGCTTTACTTACTGTTGAATGCCCACGGTCGAAATATTTTCCAATATCTTCAAGGGTAATTGCAAAGTGTTTTCGCATAAGGTAGAAGGCAACATTTCTTGCAGTAACATATTCTTGCTTACGTGAAGTAGATTTTAATTGCTTTTCAGAAATACCACAACAAGAACATACAACTTTCACAAGCTCATCAAGGCTTAGCTCGGCATGAGTAGAAGCAACTTGAGCAAGAATTGAAAAAGCAATTTCTTCTGTTACAGGCTCATTTAAAAGCTGACTACGTAGAATAAGAGTATTCAAAGAACTTTCTAATAAACGAATATCGCCCTCTAAACGTTCAGCAAAAAGGCTTGCAACATTTTCAGGTAAGAAGAAGTCACGCAATTTTGCTTTTTGCATTAGCATTGCTTTTTTTGTTGTAAAATCAGGGTATTCTATACTTGCCACAAAACCAGAACGGAAACGCGAAACAAGCTGTGAATCAAGCCCTTGCATATCGCACAAGGCTAGTGAGGAAGTGAAAACAACTTTTTTGCCATTATCTTGTAAATGCTTTACTATTTCACATAATGCTTCTTGAGTTTTACCCATTTTTTGCATACTATGCACATCTTCAAGAACTAATAAATCTAGCTCACGAAAACGCTTTTTAAATTCATACACATTTTTATAGTGGCAAGCTTGACTAAATTGGTTGAAAAATTCTTCCGCTGTTAAGTAAGCGGCATTTGTTCTACCTGATAAGTCAGTTTGAATACTTTTGCTATGTAATTCTTTTGCAATTGCTTGGGTTAAATGCGTTTTACCTAAACCTGGTGCAGAAGAAAGAAAAAGCATGTCTGTTGGCGATTCTTCCCTAGTAATTTCTTTTGCAGCAGCTAAAGCAAGTTGGTTACAAGGGCCAACAACAAAGGTATCAAAACTATGTTTTAATTTTTGAATACGTTTGTCGTTTGCACTCATTCTTACTTGTGCAACGCTAGCAGGCATTACAAAGGAAGTTGATGGATAAATTGTATTATCAGAGGCAATTATAGAAGGTGCCGTTGGTAACTCTTGCACCATTTTTTCAGTGTTCATTTTTTCTTGATTTGCCTGTGAAACTTCAAATTCAATAGCAGGTTCAAAGCCAAGCACACGACAAGAGACCTTAAGAATAGTATCTAAGTATTTCTTTTGAATCCAGTTTGATGCATATAAAGTCCTAACTTTTAAGGTTAATGTTGCCATTTCCATATCTGAATAGGAAACAGATCCATCAATTGTGGAAATCCAAACATTATAAACCGAGGAATCGAATTCATCTTTTAACTGTAAACTTATGTCGTGCCAATTTTTCATCATGTAAATATCTTTACACGATTTTGCGGTTTAATTTCAAGGCTCAAAAATATAGAAGTAAAGGAAGATGCCTCTTTTTATTCCCCAATACTCATTATAATATATTGTTTTGATTTAATTGCACTTTTTTTTATAAGGCTTATTTAGGCAATTCGTGTTTTTTCCTTACCCATACTATAATTTATCTCTTTTGATTTTTTTTCATTAAAAATCGTAACAAATTTATTCACAGATGATTTTTTGTTTTTCTTCAAAAATCACAATTTTTCTTCGATTTTCTCAACTTTTGCTCAGTAACTATACTTAAGCTTGATAAAAAATTTAATTTAATTTAATTTGTTGATTTTTGTCATTTTTTTAGTTTTATTCAATAATATAAAATATTTATAAACATTACTTGACATTTAAAAACATCATAAAATCTTAAAATTTAAGTTGACAAAACAAAATATCAATATAAACAATACTTTATGCACATACAAAACAAAAAAATGCTAGTTTTAGCGATTTTATGCGTATTCTAATGTGTTTTAAACCTAGAAAATATGCACTCTAAACAATATTCAAGCTTTTTTTGAAAAATGCATATTTTAACTTGACATCTATTTTACGCTTTCTCAATGCTTTTTTCTGCCATACAATATATATAGCATTTTAGATTGTTATATTTCATACTATGCACTACTATATATATTGACACTGATAAATATTGACCTTCATAAAAAATTTTATTAAACTTTCAAAACAAATGCTCAACCTTCAATCTTTAACCTAAAATACAGTAAATATGAAAGAAAAAACATTAAGCCTTTTAGAT
>CAYJFV010000063.1:0-2190 GCA_964369275.1 uncultured Desulfovibrionaceae bacterium | reverse complement strand
ATTCTAGCACGCAAACAAAAAACGATACCCCAAGTTCAAGCGACAACCTAGAATATAAACAAAATCTAAAAGAACTAGAAAAGCATAATCACCTTTATCATACCCTAGATAGCCCTGAAATATCTGATGAAGAATACGATATTTTATTCAAAAAAGTAAAAGATTTTGAAGAAAAATACCCAAAAGCTATAGTTTCAAGCTCTTCAACTGCAAAAGTTGGCTCTACAGTTTTGAAAGGGCTTGTATCAAAACCACACAATAAACGCATGTATGGCTTAGATAACGTATTTAATCTTGAAGATTTTAAAAGCTTTACTCAAAGAATAAAAAATGCTGAACCAAAAGCCGACACTACTTTCTTTGCAGACTTAAAGCTTGATGGCATTGCTTGTGAACTTGTGTACGAAAAAGGCGTACTTGTAACTGCATTAACACGTGGCGATGGTGTAATTGGTGAAGATATAACCGAGGGGGCAAAGCTTATTGCAAATATCCCTCAAAAGCTCACCTCTATAGATGTGCCTGATCTGCTAGAAGTTAGAGGCGAGGTGCTTTTCTTCAAAAAAGACTTTGACAGCTTAAATGAAAAACAAATAAGTTCAGGTTCTCAACCCTTTAAAAACGCTAGAAATGCAGCAGCAGGCACGCTAAGGCAGTTAGATTTATCAAAAATTGAATCACGCCCATTACGATTTTTAGCCTACTCTACCACATTTAATGGTGTTCACAATGGCATTGAGTGGAAAACACAAGCCAATACAATGGATAATCTTAGAATACTTGGTTTTCACTCGCCCTCAGTATATCAAATTTGTAAAAACTCAGAAGAAGCTTTAGCTTTTTACAATAAAATTGAAGCAGATAGAGATACCCTACCCTATGAGATTGACGGTTTAGTTTTTAAAATTAACAATTTTGATTTACAAGAGGCCTTAGGGCATACCGCAAGAGCCCCACGTTTTGCCTTTGCTTGGAAGTTTGTTTCACGCAAAATGTATACAAAACTACTTGGTATAAATATTCAAATTGGCAGAACTGGTGTTTTAACGCCTGTGGCAGATTTAGAGCCTGTAAATATTGGCGGTGTTACTGTTTCGTCAGCTACCTTACATAATGAAGATGAGATTAAAAAGTTAGATTTACATATAGGCGATACCGTTTTAGTTGAGCGTGCAGGCGATGTTATACCTAAAATTGTATCAGTAGATAAAGAAAAACGTGAAGAAAATGCAATTCCTTATGAATTTCCACATACTTGCCCTTATTGCAATTCACCAGCTTTCAGAGAAGAGGGCGATGCGGCATGGTATTGTTTAAATGTAAGTTGCCCACAAATTAGGCTGCGTTCAATTCAGCACTTTGTTGGCAAAAGTGGTTTAGATATTGATGGAGTTGGACCAAAGTGGATTGAAAAACTTATTGAAAAAAATGATGTTTCCACTTTTGCTGATTTATTTAAGCTATCAAAAGAACAACTACTCACCTATGAGGGTGTAAAGGCAAAAAGTGCCGATAATTTTCTATCAAGCTTAGAAGAAGTAAAAACAAAGGCAAGTTTAGCAAAACTTATTGCGGCACTTGGCATTAGGCATATTGGCGAACAAACTGCAATTACATTAGCTAAGCACTATAAATCTATAGATAGTTTAATTATTGGGGTTTCACAAAAACCAGACGAACTTTTACAATTGCAAGATGTAGGAACAGAAGTAGCTAATGCTTTGTATGCCTTTTTTACAAATAAAGAGAATGTTTTGCTTCTTCGTGAATTGCAAGCACTTGGCGTAAACCCTACACTTGACAGTGTAGCAGTTGAAGAGCAGAAAAGTTCTGCTTTAGCTGGCAAAAAAATTCTATTTACAGGCACTTTATCTCGCCCGCGTTCTTTCTTTGAAAAATTAGTGCAAGAACACGGTGGTGAAAATGCTAGCAGCGTTTCAAAAACACTAGATATTCTAGTTGTAGGCGAAAATGCAGGCTCTAAACTTGATAAAGCTCAAAAGCTTGGAAAAGATATTTTGAATGAAGAAGAGTTTTTGAAGCTTGTTGGTGAAGAATAGTTGTATGGAAGTTGGACTAGGGGATGGTAGGTACTTTAATACCTAGAATGTGCATTGCTTACGCTGGCTTCTTTTTCTTCTGGGGAGAAACCAAAAGGGGGTTTCATTTTGGGGTGATTTTTACCTTACA
>CAYJFV010000062.1:0-9037 GCA_964369275.1 uncultured Desulfovibrionaceae bacterium | reverse complement strand
TACCTTGCAATTTCGGCAGTTAATTCTTGTTCTGTACTGTTCGTGCTAATTTGCTTTAAATACTTTTTGTAATATCTTAGTTTACAGTACCAATAAATAATGTTTTTTGAATAGGGGTAGGGGGTTTCATTGTATTTGAAAGAATCTCGAAACTTAAACATGTCGTAATGTCCACCAATATTTAAAAAGTGAAACTTATTTAGTTTTGTATCAATTACTTTTAAATTACCTCCTTTATCAAGTAAGAAATTTTGAAAATTTGCATCTCCATGAGTGTGCTTTTTGCTATGTAACCTTATAAGAAAATTTTCTACTATATTTTGTTTTTTTTCAATAAGATAATTGCCGTCTATATATTCCATGAGGATAAATTCTTTAGCAATTACAGAAAATTTATTCTTCTGCTCGCAACTTGCATAAACTTTTACAAGTTCCGTAAAACCACTATTTTTTAACGTATTACAATTAACTAATGTAGATAAGGAAAAAGATTTTCTAAAAAAATACGAAAGGCTTTTCTTCAAAGGCACGCTATATATAATTTTTAAACAATATATTTTATTATTGTATTCAATTTTTAAAACACTAACTTTATTTTTTTCAAATTTTAAAGTTGATAAAACATAATACTTTTGAAGTAAAATATCTTTCATCACCTCAAAATAATTAGCATCATACGCGAAAATATCTGCAGTAGTATATTGAACTTTTCTTAACATAAACAATAACCCTATAATATATTTTGTTATAGAATATGATAAGAAATATGCTATGGGTATGATATTTTAAGCTATATGCGTTAGTTTATATGATTTTTTTCTACATATTGAAATAGCATAAGCTAAACATTTGCTACATAAAATTGTCTTTGACAAGAATAAAGAATATAGTTATTTTTTATTTCTCTTGAAGAGAAACATCTAACATAAGGATAGTAGAATGATTTTATTAGACGGTAAAGCAACATCACAAAAAATGCGTGATAGATTAAAAGAAGAACTTGCAAACAGTAAAGATGCCAGAGCTCCACACCTTGCAGTTATACTTGTTGGTGATGACCCAGCGTCACACGTCTATGTAAGAAACAAAGAAAAAGCGTGTGAATATGTTGGTATTCAATCTACAACTTACCGCATGCCTGCTGATACGAAGCAAGAAGAGTTGTTAAACCGTATTCAAGTGCTAAATATTGATGATACAGTTGATGGCATTTTATTACAACTTCCGCTACCGAAAGGGCTAGACTCTCAAGCGTGTATTGAAGCTATTAATCCTATGAAAGATGTTGATGGGCTTCACCCAGAAAACCAAGGCCGTTTAGCAGTTGGTTTACCTGGTATTCGCCCTTGTACTCCCTCTGGTGTAATGAGTATCTTGGTGGAATATGGAATTGATATGGCGGGTAAAAATGTTGTTGTACTTGGGCGTTCAAATTTAGTTGGTAAGCCTATTGCTGTTATGTGTGTAGCGGCTGATGCAACGGTAACTCATTGCCATTCTAAAACTAAGAATTTAAAAGCAATTTGCCGTGAAGCAGATATTATTGTTGCGGCAATTGGTAAGCCTAACTTTATTACTAAAGATTTCATAAAAGAGGGCGTAATTATTGCAGATGTTGGCATTAACCGTACAGAAAATGGGCTTGTAGGCGATGTTGACTTTGACGATGTAAAAGATATGTGCCATGCAATAACACCAGTTCCAGGCGGTATTGGACCTATGACAATTGTACAACTTCTAGTAAACACAATTGAAGCAAAAAAATTGCGTGAAAAGAAAGAAAAAACAAGCAAACAAAAAGCTGAACATTTTCCAGTATAATTTTTGTAAGAGGGTAGCATTTTGGAAAGTATAGGACTATTAGCTGGCGGCGGGGCTTTACCTCGTTTAGTTGCAGAAGAAGCAAGAAGTAAGGGCAAGAAAGTTGTCATTTGCGGTATTCAAGGGCATACAGACGACTCGCTTTATGCTTATGCTGATATTTCTGAAACTGTGCATATAGGGCAGTTTTCCAAAATGATTAAATTCTTTCAAAAGAATAATGTAAAAGAAGTAAGCCTAGTTGGAACTATTAATAAGCCTAAAGTTTTAGATATCCGCCCAGATTTACTTGCGGCAAAAATTCTTTTTTCGCTTAAATCAAAGGGTGACGATTCTTTACTAAGGGCTGTGCTTGATCAGCTTGAAAAAGAGGGGCTAAAAATTGTTTCAGCGGCAAAGCTTATGCCATCACTTCTAGCACCTAAGGGTGTGCTTACAAAAAGCCAACCTGATGAATATGTTGAAAATACTGCACGCTATGCTTTACCTATAATAAAATCACTTGGTGAATTTGATATGGGGCAATGCCTTAGCGTAAAAGAAAATATGGTGCTAGCTGTTGAATGTATTGAGGGGACAGACGCGGCAATTAAACGCGGGGGTGAACTTGGTGCTAAAGGCGATGCTCAGTGCGTGCTTGTTAAAATGGTTAAAACGGGGCAAGATGAGCGAGTAGATTTACCAAGTATTGGGCTAAAAACAGTTGAAAACTTAATCGAATATAATTATAAAGCTCTTATAATTGAAGCACATAAAACTCTTTTCTTTGATAGCGTTGAAGCTATACAATTAGCCGATAAGCATAAACTTATTATTTGGGCAATTGATAAAGAAGAAGCTATATAAATTACAAAAAATATGAAAAAAGCCACGTATCTAATTTAGAAAAGATACGTGGCTTTTTGCTTTTGTAATAGAAGCTACCTTAGCAAATTCGGAATAGCTGTTACAAGGCTAGGAAATAACATTATAAGGCTAATACACACTAAATATGCAGGAATAAAGAAGGTAACACCTTTAAATACCATATTTAACGGTATTTTATCTGCTTCATTTTTGCTTGATAGGTTTGAAACAATGTAGGCGGCTATACCAACAGGGGGTGTCATAGCTCCTAATGAAGTGACAACAATCAATAAAACGCTAAACCATAGTTCATTCCATTGCATAAGTTCTGCAAGTGGAAAGAAAATAGGTAGTGCTATTACTAGAAGTGCTAGCCCGTCCATTACCATACCGCCAAGAATAAAAATTAATAATATAGTTAGAAGTATTAAAGGTTCAGGTAGGGAAGCGGTAGCTAAAGAATTTGCAAGTTCGAAAGGAAAACGAGTTAATGTAAGGAACTTGCCAAACATTGAAGCACCAGCTAATAAGAAAATAAGCATTGCAGAAATGGTTAAGCTTTCTTCAAGAGCTATTAAAAGCCCTTTAAAAGTCAGTTTTTTACGTACTATTCCTATTCCAATTGCTGTGGCTGCTCCTGCCGCTCCTGCTTCTGTTGGGGTAAAGATACCTAATGTCATACAAATAACTACAATAAAGAAAAGGCTAAAGCCTTCTAATAGTCCGCCAATGTGATTAAGTCGCTCTGTCCATGTACTTTTTTCGCTAACAGGAGCCCATTCAGGTTTACGTGTAAGAATAGTGGAACTGTTAGCATAAATAGTAAAAGTAAGCCAATACCAGGGATAAGAGAACCAAGAAATAAAGCCTGAATTGATTGCGTGGTTTGTACACCAACAACAATAGCAACAACGCTAGGCGGAATAATAGCCCCAAGAGTAGTACCAGCAACTACAGTACCAGTTGCAAGCATTGGGTTATAGCCGTATCTTTTCATTTCGGGTAATGCCACTACCGACATTGTTGCGGCTGTAGCCGTATTTGAACCACAAATAGCAGAAAAACCGCCGCAAGTCATGATAGTAGCAAGGGCTATACCACCTTTTCTATGCCCAAACCATACTTGTATTCCCTCGTATAAACGCTTGCTAAGCCCAGTATGAAAGCATACTTGCCCCATAAATACGAAGCAAGGAATTACAGTTAGCCCATAGTTTGAAAAAATTCCCCATAATTCGTTTCCTACCATATTTAGAGCAAGGGAATAACCATCAATTATGGCGTAACCAATAAAACCAAGTATAGCAAGTAAAAAAGCTATAGGCATGCGAATGTATAAAATGCCTACTATAAGAGCAACTAAAGATAATAAAGCAAGTAAACTTGATGACATTTTATATACCTTTTATACAACAGTATTTGGTTTAATTTTAAGAATAAGAGCTTTTATAAAAAGTAATAGCTCGCACACAAGTACAAGGCTTTGCATAGCAAGAGAAATTGTTAAAATTCCAATGAATAACGCAGAAGGAATATCAAAGCCGTCTACTACTTCCATACCCTCATGCACAAAAATAGTTAAATCTAGCAGTTCAAAAAACATAGCCAAAACTAGAAAAAATGAAATAATGCCTACTAATATAGCTTGAAAAGACTGAATATTTTTAGGAAGTTTCTCAAAAAATATACCAGCATTTGAATGTGCTTTTTGTATTTGCACTTGTGGTAAGCATAAGCCAATAGAAGCGGCACTAAGGTAGCCACAAAGTTCTATTGTGCCACGTATGCTTGAACCAAACAAACGCATAATAATATTTGCTAATGTAAGCAAAATAATTGATAAAAAAAGCAAGGCCCCTATGTAAAATAGAGCTTTAGTAAGCCTTTGTATAAAAAGAGTAAGCATTATTTCATTATCCCTTTATTGATTATTGGTGTTTTTCTTTGTAGATAGCACGGAATTTTTCAATATCAGCTAGAATTAATTCAGGATCTAAGCCTTTTTTACGTGCATTTTCTTTCCAATCGTCGAATAAATGTGCAGAATCTGCTTTTATTTTAGCTTCTTCTTCGGCTGTTATTTCGGCTAAAGAAAAATTATGTTCAGCTGTAGCCCAGTCTATTGCGTGCTTTCCTGCATTATCAACAAGTTTGCCTGTATATAAAGCATGCTCATCAGCATACGCATCAATTTGCTGTTGCACTTCTGTAGGTAATTTTTCCCATGAATCTTTATTCATAATTACAACAAATGGATACACAGGCATGTTTACGGTAAGCCCAAATTTACAATCTTCGGCAAAGTTCATGTCGTATAAAGTATCCCATGAAGAGCAAACACCGTCTACAACGCCTTTTTGCAAGGCTTCTGGGGTGTCGGACATTGGAATAGAAACGGCGTTTGCTCCCATACTATCAAGTGCATCTGAAATAGTACCAGAAGCACGAAGCGTAATGTTTTGCAAGTCTTCAAGGCTATGCACAGGTTTTGTACTCATTATTTGCGAGGGGGCAGAGGTGAACATAGTCAAAACTTTATAGCGTGCAAGTTCTTTTGGCTTATGAGCTTTGAAAATTTCCCATGCAACAAAACTTGCTTCTGAACCAGAGGAAAAGCCAAGCGGTAGGCCGAATACTTCAAATAAAGGAAATGAACCAGGGTAATATAATAAACTTGTAGTTCCAATATCAGCTTGACCTTGAGCTATACCACGAAGCATTGTCTTAGAGTCTAATAAAGTGCTTGCTGGAAAAGTTTGTATTTCAATTTCATTACTTGTTCTTTCTTCAATAACTTTAATCCATTCGTCCATTTGTATGCTTGGAAACGTGCTAGTTGGCGGGAAGTTTGCATAGCGTAACTCTTTAGCATACACATTAGTTGAAAATAATGTGCCTAAAATAAGAGTGCATGTGAAAATAGTTTTTGCAAATAATGTATTCATGGTATATGCCTTTTGGTTAAAGTGTTAAAATAAAAAAAGAGCCTTTGTGCATAGTTTTATGCCAAAGACTCTTTATAAATAACTTAGTAGGTAAAATAATTACATAGCAAAAGAAAGCCTTGGCATATTCTGCCAACGCCACCAATTAGCATTTAAGCTAATATTTAAGTAATTTCTTGTTGCTAACATAGTAATATATTCCTTAGTTTTGTTTATGCTATTCTAAAGTTTTCTAATTGTCAAGCTTTTAGAAGTAGACGAAATTGTTAGAAAACATTTTTATTTTCAACTTTTACTAAATCCATTTCGCGTAATTTTTCTGCAATTTGTACAGCATTTAATGCAGCACCTTTACGAATATTATCAGCTACAACCCACATATTTAAGCAATTTGGTGCTGAATCATCTTCACGAATACGCCCTACAAAAACTTCATCTTCGCCAGCTGCATCAATTGGCATTGGGTACATTTTTTCTTTTGGGTTATCGTAAACTTGCACGCCAGGAGCTTGAGCTAATAATGCACGTGCGTCAGATGCTGAAATTTTTCTTTCAGTTTGTACATTTATAGATTCGCTATGACCATAGAAAACAGGAACACGAACAGCAGTAGGGCTAACGCCGATGCTATCGTCTTCAAAAATCTTGCGTGTTTCGTATACCATTTTCATTTCTTCTTTTGTGTAGTCGTTTTCTTGGAAAACGTCGATATGCGGTAAGCAGTTAAAAGAAATTTGGTGTGGATATACTTCAATTTTAGTTTCTTGCATATTAAATAAAGCACGAACTTGAGTTTCTAATTCAGTAATAGCCGCTTGCCCAGTGCCAGATACCGCCTGATAGGTAGAAACAACAATACGCTTAATTTGTGCTGCATCATGAATTGGTTTTAAAGCTACAAGCATTTGAATTGTAGAACAGTTCGGGTTTGCTATAATACCATTATGATTTTTCAAAGCGTGTGCATTTACTTCAGGAATAACTAATGGGCAACGATCGTCCATACGCCAATGTGAAGAGTTATCAATAACTACACAGCCAGCTTTTGCCGCAAAAGGTGCAAACTTAGCACTAGTAGAACCACCAGCAGAAAAAATAGCTATATCAACATTTTCAAAGCTGTTTTCAGTAAGTTCTTGTACAATAAGTTCATCGTCTTTAAAAGGAACTTTAGTGCCTGCTGAACGAGCAGAAGCAAGAGCAATAATTTCAGTTAAAGGAAAATTTCTTTCCTCTAAAGTTTTAAGCATTTCCCTACCCACAACACCAGTTGCTCCAACAACTGCTACACATAGTCTTGACATAACCGCTCCTTATGTATTTATTTAATCGTTCGTCAAACGATTAGAAAGCATAATAATAATTCTCTAAAAAAGTTACACTTTCTTTATAATAAGTGCAAGTAAAATTTAATGCTAGGGTATGAGTGATTAAAGAAAAATATAAAGAAGTTAGTCCTCCTTTAGCAGACTTAATCATAGAGACGACATAAAAAGAAATATTAAATTAATCTGTGAAAAAATGGATAAGAAATATATCAGAATGTTATATGCAAAATGATAGTATTTTATTAAAAATGTTCAAAAAATATTGCTATTTAGCTGTGTTTGTAATAGTCTAACAGAAAAACAATTTTGAGGGTTTGTGCTATGTTCTATGGTTGGAAATTAGCTATATTGGGTTTAGTTGGCAACTTTGTTTTGCAGGGTTCAATTATTTTTATGATGAATGCCTTTATTGACCCACTTGGTATTGAACGTGGTTGGACAAGAGCTAATGTAAGCTTGGGAATGTCTATAGCTTCTTTGATAGGTGCATTAAGTATTCCTGTATGGACTTGGCTTGTGCAAAAAACGAGCTTAAGAATTGTTATAACATGTGGTGCTTTAGTTGGTGGTATTTCTTTTATTATTCTAGCTAATGCCGCAGAATTATTGACTTTCTATATATTTTATACTCTTGCATGGGTAAGTGGGCAATGCTTTGGCGGCCCAATTATCAATATGCTTGTAAACAACTGGTTTATTAAATCGCGTGGACGGGCTTTTGGGCTTGCAAACGTTGGTATTTCACTTTCTGGTGCAATAATGCCTTTTATTTTGTTGCTATTTATTAATAAATTTGATGTAAGCACTGCATGGTTTGGTTATGGCTGCTTTTTACTTGCTTTTGTGCCTGTGTGCTGGTTGCTTATTCGAGATACACCAGAGGAGCTGGGTTTGCATGCTGATAATAGCCCACATAGTGAATATGTAGCCCCACCACCAGTTGAACCTGTAGCATGGGCAACTATATTTAGAACTAAAGAGGTATATTATTTATCTTTTTTATTTGGATTAACTTTAACTGTAAGTTCAGCCATTGTTAGTCAGCTAAAACCAAGAATGGTTGATGTTGGTTTAGATTCGTACCAAGCAATGTTCTTCTCGTGTTTAACCGCGGCATTTTTGGTTGTGGCAAAGTATATTTGGGGGAAAGCGGCGGATAAATATAATCCAGTAAAAGTTACAAGAGTATTGCTAATATGTAATTTCTTTTCGCTACTATTAATTTTTGTACCACCATCACTACCTATGCTTTTTTTATTTTCGTTTTGCTTTGGCATATCAAGTGGTGGGGCATGGGTGCTTATGCCTGCTACAACTTCTTATTACTTTGGAAGCGAGAAATTTATTTTTTATTATAGAATGATTTCTACTTTTATATTGTTGAAGTCGCTTGGTTATGCAATTGTGGGTTGGTCTAATTACTTAACTGGTGGATATAACTTATCGTATATAATTTTTGCGGGAATATTAATTGTATGTATAAGCTTGGCTTTTCTTATTCCAACACAGTCTAAATTTTTGATAGATGAAAAGGTAAAAAATGCTTAATTTTTTTAATGAATTAGCTGTAGAGGCTTGCTAAAGTGTTACGCTAAGTCTAATTTGCATTGTTTGTTATTTTTGTATTTATAAGGCGAGTTGTTTTTGCATTATTTGTAAAAACGCTCGTCTTTGACATATCTTTAAGCTTGAAATAACGGCGTTTTACAGTGTTGGCATGTATTGTGCATTTCAAAAACTGCTTTATAGATGCTTAGCTTAAGTAGTTAGAGTTATTTAACATTAATTTAGTAAGCAGTCTAAATATATTAACAATTTTTTGGAGGATTAATATGCCTAAAATGACCCCTAGTGAAGCAATGGCAGAAGTTCTTGTACAAGAAGGCGTAAAACACGTAAGTGGTATTATGGGTTCTGCATTCATGGACATTCTTGACTTGTTCCCTGCTGCTGGAATTGATTTCATTTCTGTTCGCCACGAACAAACTGCTGGACACATGGAAGACGCTTACTGCCGTCTTACAGGTAAAGCTGGTGTTGTTATCGGACAAAACGGCCCTGGTGTAACTAACTATGTAACAGCTGTAGCTACAGCTA